>NZ_JBEYVJ010000141.1:0-18383 GCF_040643935.1 Kitasatospora sp. NPDC047058
CCCGGCGGCCTCGGCTTCACGCTGGACCCGACCCTCTCCGCCCGGCTCGGCGGCTACACCGAGGCGCAGTTCAAGGCCGACATCGCGGCGAAGCGACCAGCGACCGACGGAGGAGGGAGCGCCGGAGCGAAGAGCGTCGGCGCCGGATCCGAGCGCCCGGAGGCGAGCGGGCGAGTGACAGTTATCAACGCGCTGGGAAAGCGGTGTCCGCTGCCCGTCATCGAGCTGGCGAAGCGGATCGGCGAGGTGGCGCCGGGCGGGACGGTCGCCGTGCTGGCGGACGACGAGGCGGCCCGGCTGGACATCCCGTCGTGGTGCGAGATGCGCGCGCAGGAGTACCTGGGCGAGGCCCCGGCCGCCGACTACGGCGGCGACCGGGGCGTGGCCTACCTGGTCCGGCGGACTACTTGACCAGGTGGGCCCGGATGTCCGCGGCGGCCTCGGCGCCGTAGGCCCCCTCGAAGCGCTGCAGGAAGGCGCCCGGGCGCAGCTCGTACTCCTGGGTGCCGACGGTCTCGATCACCAGGGTGGCGAGCATGCAGCCGAGCTGGGCCGAGCGCTCGAGGTCCAGGTCCCAGGAGAGACCGGCCAGGAAGCCGGCCCGGAAGGCGTCGCCGACGCCGGTCGGGTCGGTCTTGCTGTTCTCGGGGGCGCAGCCGACCACGATCGCGGGCTCGCCCTTGCGGTCGATCCGGACGCCCTTGCTGCCGAGGGTGGTGATCCGGGTGCCGACCCGGGTGAGGATCTCGTCGGCGTCCCAGCCGGTCTTGCTCTCGATCAGCGCGGCCTCGTACTCGTTGGTGAAGAGGTATGCGGCGCCGTCGACGATCTCCCGGATGTCCTCGCCGTCCAGGCGGGCCAGCTGCTGGGACGGGTCGGCGGCGAAGGCGAAGCCGCGGGTGCGGCACTCCTGCGTGTGGCGGACCATGCCCTGCGGGTCGTCGGCGCCGATCAGCACCAGGTCCAGGCCGCCGACGCGGTCGGCGATCGGCTTGAGCTCGATGTTCCGGGCCTCGGCCATCGCGCCCGTGTAGAACGAGGCGATCTGGTTGTGGTCCTCGTCCGTGGTGCACATGAAGCGGGCGGTGTGCCGGGTCTCGGAGATGTGGACCGACTGGCAGTCGACGTTGTTGCGCTCCAGCCAGCTGCGGTACTCGGCGAAGTCCGCGCCGGCCGCGCCGACCAGGATCGGGCGCAGGCCGAGCACACCCATGCCGAAGGCGATGTTCGGCGCGACACCGCCGCGGCGGATGTCGAGGGTGTCGACCAGGAAGGACAGCGACACGGTGTGCAGCTGCTCGGCGACGAGCTGGTCGGCGAACCGACCGGGGAACGTCATCAGGTGGTCGGTGGCGATCGAGCCGGCGACGGCGATACGCACGGGAGGTCTCCTCAGGATGGCGGCGTGGCCACAAGAAAGCAGGAACGAACCCACTCACGGTACCCGGCGGGGGGCGGGCGGCAGCAATACCGCCGGAAATGGCACCGCGACCCGTCGAACGTGTACTACCCCCGGGTAGCCCTGGTGGGGGCCGGGCGGTCCGCCTAGGGTCGCTCGCAGGGGCCGTCCGGCCCCGACCGAGCCGTGGCAGTGCGGCCGCGGCACCGTGGATCGGAGCGATCAACGATGATGCCCAGTCACCACTCGCAGGCCAGTCACCACGCGCAGTCCGGCCCCGGCCGGCCGGGTGTCCCGCCGGGCCTGCGGGGTGATGCCGACGCCGAGACCCTGGACGCGCTGGTGGACTCCTCCCGGCGGCTGCGGCGGTTCTGGCCGCTGCTGGCGACCGGCCCCGAGCCCAGCGCCCCCGCGGTCTCCGGCTTCCGGGTGCCCTCCGGGGCGCAGCGGCTGGTCGCCGGGATGGCCGAGTACGGGATGTAGCCCGTCCCGGGGGCGGGCGGCGGAGGTGCGGGAACCGGATCGGTCCGGGGCACGTCACATCCGCGCGGTGCGGCCGTGGAGGCGGTGCCGCTGAGCCCTCGGGAGGATTGTCAGATGGATCTGTTGGATCTGGAGCCGGCGCCCCGGAGCACCGGTGGTGTGGCGGGTGCCCGGTCGCGCGGGCGGCGGATGGCGGCGCTGGCGGGTCTGGTGCTGGCGGCGGCGGTCACGGTGGCCGGGTGCGACGGCGGCGGGAAGTCGGCCTCGGACGCCGTCTCCGGGTCGGCGCAGCCGACGGCCGGTGCGACCCCGGCCCCGGGCAGCCCCTCCTCCCCCGCGTCGTCGGACGCCCCGGCCACCCCGGCCGCCCCGGCGACGACCGCGCCGGTGACGCCCCCGCCGGCCGATCCGTCGGCGACCGCCCCGGACCCGCGGCCGTCGAACACGGCGCAGCCGCCCGCCCCCGCGGCCACTCCCCCGGGCAACGGCATCGCGGTCGGCGAGCCGCCGCCGAACGGGTCGGGCGCCGGGCCGGCGGTCCGCCCCGCGATCACCTACCGGGTGGACGGCAACCGGCTGACGGTGTGGTTCTACGGCGGGGTGTGCGAGCGGTACGCGCTGAAGGCGGACGAGTCCAAGCCGGGCCGGGTGGACGTCCGGGTCACGGTGGCGGCGCCGGTCCCGGCCGGTCAGGTCTGCGCCGAGCTGGCCAAGCGGCAGACGGTGGCCGCCGAGCTGAAGCAGCCGCTGGCGGGCCGGGCGGTGACGGACGTGGCGACCGGCCAGCCGGTGCCGCTGGAGGCCGACCCGTACGCCGGCCCGGACCCGGCCACGCCGGACGTCGCCGGGCGGTAACCGGCGCGGCGGGGTCACGTGGAAACGCCGAAGGCGGCCCCGGAGGATCCGGGGCCGCCTTCGCCGTCTGCCGACTAGCTGAACGAGTCGCCGCAGGCGCAGGAGCCGGTGGCGTTCGGGTTGTCGATCGTGAAGCCCTGCTTCTCGATGGTGTCCACGAAGTCGACGGTGGCGCCGCCCAGGTACGGGGCGCTCATGCGGTCGGTGACGACCTTGACGCCGTCGAAGTCCTTGAGCACGTCGCCGTCGAGCGAGCGCTCGTCGAAGAACAGCTGGTAACGCAGGCCCGAGCAGCCGCCGGGCTGGACGGCGACGCGCAGCGCGAGGTCGTCGCGGCCCTCCTGCTCCAGCAGGCCCTTGACCTTGGCCGCGGCGGCATCGGTGAGGAGGATGCCACTCTCGACGGTGGTCTCGTCCTGGACGGTCATCTGCTTTCTCCCGGTCTTGACGACGGTCTGCCGCCAGTGCCAACCGACGGCCGTCCGGTTTCATTTCCCGGACGGCGGACGTCTTTGGATGGTCTTTTGCGGCGGAATTTCCGTGGGCCGGGTGTGCCACCCGCTTCCCATACGCTCCCATGCTCGCACAACCGGACGCGGGTCGGGCACCGCGCGGCCCGCCGATCCGGAGGAACCGGCCCCGCACGGGCACCGGGGCGGCCAGGATGGAGGGCATGCTCCTGCGACCGGTCAGGGACACCGCCGCCGATGCGGAGGCCGTCCAGCTCATCGCCCGCGACGCGTTCGCCGCGCTGCCGGGCGCCCGGCCCGCCGCCGGACCGCCCGCGCCGCCCGTCCACCAGCTGGCCCGGACGAGGCACCTGGTGCGCACCGATCCGGAGGGCTGCTGGCTGGCCGAGCTGGACGGCGGGCCGGTCGGCGCGGTGCTCTCGCTGCGCCGCGAGGGGCTGTGGGTGCTGGCGCTGCTCGCGGTGCTGCCGCAGGTGCAGGGCAAGGGGGTGGGCCGGCTGCTGCTGGAGCGGGCCGCCGCGTACGGGCGCGGCTGCCTGCGCGGGATGCTGTGCGCCGCGCCGTCCCCGGCGGCCGTCCGCCGGTACCGGCTGGCCGGGTTCACCCTGCACCCGGCGATGCGGCTGAGCGGGCGGGTGGACCGGTCCGGCCTGGTCGATCCGGGCGACATCCCGGTGCACGCGGGCAACGGCACCCACCGGCACCTGCTGGACTCGGTGGACCGGCGGCTGCGCGGCGCCGCGCACGGCCCGGACCACGAGCTGCTGCTGGGCCACTGCGAGGAGCTGCTGGTCGCCGACGCCCTGGCGGGCAGCGGCTACTGCTACCGGGACGGCGGCGAGGTGCGGCTGCTGGCGGCCACCTCGAAGCGGATCGCCGCCCGGCTGCTGCGCGAGGCGCTGGCCCGCGTCCCGGAGGGCACGCAGGCGCGGGTGGAGGCGCTGACCGCCGAGCAGGAGTGGGCGCTGGACGTCGGGCTGGAGGTCGGCCTGACCGTGGAGACCCACGGCTACCTGGGGCTGCGCGGGATGCGCCCGCCGGCGCCGTACCTGCCGGACCCGGCGCTGCTGTAGGAACGGCGAAGCCCCCGCCGGGCCGGGCGGGGGCTTCGTGCGTCGGGCCGGTCGTCCGGACCGGTCAGACCATGGTGTCCAGGATCTCCCGGACCATCTCCATGGTGGTGCCCGGGTGCAGGAAGGCGAAGCGGGCGACCGTCTCGCCGTCCCAGCCGGTCGGGGTGACGAAGCCGATCTGGTCGGCGAGCAGCTGCTGCGACCAGCGGTAGTAGTCGTCGCTGGTCCAGCCGGTGCGGCGGAAGCAGACCGCGGAGAGCTGCGGGTCGAACAGCAGCTCCAGGTGCTCGGTGTCGCGGATCAGCTGGGCGGTGTCCCGGGCCAGCTGGAGGCCGGTCTCGATGGCGTCGGTGTACGCCTGGGTGCCGTGCACGGCCAGCGAGAACCAGAGCGGCAGGCCGCGGGCGCGCCGGGTCAGGTGGTAGGCGTAGTCGGTGGGGTTCCACTCGTCGCCCTCGGTGTGCAGTACGTCCAGGTAGGAGGCGTCCTGGGTGTGCACGGCGCGGGCCAGCTGCGGGTTGCGGTAGACCAGCGCGGCGCAGTCGAAGGGGGCGAACAGCCACTTGTGCGGGTCCACGACGAACGAGTCGGCGTGCTCGATGCCGTTGTAGCGGGCCCGGACGGACGGGGCGAAGAGGCCCGCGCCGCCGTAGGCGCCGTCCACGTGGAACCACAGGCCGCGCTCGCGGGCGACCTCGGAGAGGCCCTGCAGGTCGTCGACGATGCCCTCGTTGGTGGTGCCGGCGGTGCCGACGACGGCGATCACCGTCTCCGGGTTCGGGTCGGCGGCCAGCGCGGCGCGCAGTGCCTCGCCGGTGAACTGCCGGTTGACGGTCGGGACCTTGAAGGCCTCGACGCCGATGATGTTGAAGGTGTTCTTGACCGAGGAGTGCACCTGGTCGGCGACGGCGATCCGCAGCCGGGCCTCCGGGCCGACGCCCAGCTTGCGGCGGGCGGTGTCGCGGGCGACCACCAGGGCGGAGAGGTTGCCGGCCGAGCCGCCGGAGACGAAGGTGCCGCCGGCCGTCTCGGGCAGGCCCGCACGGTCCGCTATCAGGCGCAGCACCTGGTTCTCGGCGGCGATGGCGCCGGCCGCCTCCAGCCAGGAGATGCCCTGGAGGGAGGCGCAGGAGACGACCATGTCGAAGAGCAGCGCGGCCTTGGTGGGGGCGCACGGGATGAACGACAGGTAGCGCGGGCTGTCGGCGGAGATCACGGCGCGGGAGAGCTCGTGGTCGTAGAGCTTGAGCACGTCGGCGGGGTTGTTGCCGTCCGGGTTCAGCAGGCCGGCCAGCTGGGCGCGCAGGTGCTCGCCGTCACCGGGGTGGTCGAGCGGGACGGGGTCGTACTGCAGCCGCTCCCGCATGTAGTCGAAAACCAGGTCGACCAGTTCGTTGTCGGGCCGGTGCATGCGGTCGGGGGCTGCGGACACGGGGGTCCCTCTCGGCTGTGGGGTGTCGGGGGGAGGCCGGCGGTGCGGGGCGTGTCACCGCGGTGCCGGACGTCCTTCAGCCTAGGCAGGGGGGAGCCGCCGCCGCGCGTCGGAACGCGGCCGGTCAGGCAGGTTTCGAGCGTTTTCGGCGGGGCCCGCGCAGGATTCCTGCGCGGGGGCGGACGGCGGCCGTCCAGGGGGTCAGCCGATGAGCTGGGAGAGGACCACCGAGGAGCGGCTGCGCTGCACGCCGGGCTCGCGGCGGATCCGCTCGATGACGGCCTCCAGGTGCCGCATGTCGGCGGCCCGCAGGTGGACCAGGGCGTCCGGGTCGCCGGTGACCGTCCAGGCGGCGACCACCTCGGGGAACTGCCGCAGGCTGGCCAGGATCTCCTCGGGGGCGGTCCGCTCGCGGCAGTAGACCTCCACGAAGGCCTCGGTCTGCCAGCCGAGCACCGAGGGGTCGAGGACGACGGTGAAGCCGCGGACGATCCCGCGGGCCCGCAGCCGGTCGATCCGGCGGCGCACGGCGGTGGCCGAAAGGTTCACCTGGAGGCCGATCTCGGCGTACGAAGCCCGGCCGTCGCTGCCGAGCCGGGCGAGCAGGAGCCGGTCGGTCTCGTCCAGGTCGGCCCCGACCGTCTCGTGCGCTCGGCTGCTGCTCATCGGTGCGGGGCTCCACTGGTCGTACGGGATCGGCGGGGGCGGCGGCCGCCGAAACGGTTCGGCACCATTCTGGCCGATGACAGGACCGGGGCCACTGCTGGCGGATGACGACTGCGCGGCCACCGTGCGACGCCGCCGCCGCCGCGGCCACCGGTTCCCGGCCGCCCCCGCGCCGCCCCCCTGCGCCGTTCCCGCGCGGCCCCGGATATCGATTCGGCCACTGCGGGAAGCCACCGGACCGGCGAGCGGTTCTCGTCACATCGACAGGATGGCCATCGTCAGTCTGACGCTAACCGGTTATCATAGATAGTGTCAGATAGACGAGAAGGCTGCACCGACTGATCGGCCGCACAGAAGGGCACCCGCCCGTGACCACCACCATCACCGAGACCTACGGCGTCGACCCCACTCCGACGCCGCTCGCTCTGCTGCTGCTCGGCCGGGAGGCCGACCCGAACAGCGAGCGCGGCGTCGAGTGTCCCGGCGACCTCCCCCCCGCCTCCGACCCGGACCTCGTCGAGCGGGCCCGGGCGGCCAAGGCCGCACTCGGCGACCGGGTCTTCATCCTGGGCCACCACTACCAGCGCGACGAGGTGATCGAGTTCGCCGACGTCACCGGCGACTCCTTCAAGCTCGCCCGGGACGCGGCGGCCCGCCCGGAGGCCGAGTACATCGTCTTCTGCGGCGTGCACTTCATGGCCGAGTCCGCGGACATCCTCACCACCGACGCCCAGCAGGTCGTCCTCCCGGACCTCGCGGCCGGCTGCTCGATGGCCGACATGGCCACCGCCGAGCAGGTCGCCGAGTGCTGGGACGTGCTGACCGACGCCGGCATAGCCGACGTGACCGTCCCGGTCTCGTACATGAACTCCTCGGCCGACATCAAGGCCTTCACCGGCCGGCACGGCGGCACCATCTGCACCTCCTCCAACGCCCAGCGCGCGCTGGAGTGGGCCTTCGAGCAGGGCGAGAAGGTGCTGTTCCTGCCCGACCAGCACCTCGGCCGCAACACCGCGGTCCGCGAGATGGGCCTCTCGCTGGACGACTGCGTGCTCTACAACCCGCACAAGCCGAACGGCGGCCTGACCGCCGAGCAGCTGCGGGACGCCAAGATGATCCTCTGGCGCGGCCACTGCTCGGTGCACGGCCGGTTCTCGCTGGACTCGGTGAACGACGTCCGCGAGCGCATCCCGGGCGTCACCGTGCTGGTGCACCCGGAGTGCAAGCACGAGGTCGTCGCGGCCGCCGACATGGTGGGCTCGACCGAGTACATCATCAAGGCGCTGGACGCCGCCGAGCCCGGCTCCAAGTGGGCCATCGGCACCGAGCTGAACCTGGTCCGCCGCCTCGCCAAGGCGCACCCGGACAAGGAGATCGTCTTCCTGGACCGGGCGGTCTGCTTCTGCTCCACCATGAACCGGATCGACCTGCCGCACCTGGTGTGGGCGCTGGAGTCGCTGGTCGAGGGCCGGGTGCCGAACGTGATCACCGTCGACCCGGAGACCGAGAAGTACGCCAAGGCGGCGCTGGACCGGATGCTCGCCCTGCCGTAGCCCGGCGCCGGCCGCGCGCCGGAAGCCCGCACACCGAAAGGGCGGGCCCCCCGTGGTGGGGGGCCCGCCCTTTCGGCGTCGCGTCTGGCGTCCGGTGCGAGACGGCGGCTACTCGTACTCGGGGATGCCGGGGATCAGGCCGTCACCCTCGGTCCGCAGCAGCTGCCGGACCTCGTCGATCGTCGCATCGGCATCCGGGAGGATCAGGTCGGACGGCTCCAGCGAGTCGTCCGGCAGCGGGGTCCCGAACTTCTTCACCGCGCCCAGCAGCTCACCGAGCGCCCGGCGGAAGTGGCCTTCGTCCCCTGATTCGAGTGCGCCGAGGAGCTCCTCGTCCAGCTCGTTGAGCCGGTTCAGATGGGCGTCGCCCACCTCGAACTGGCCCTCCCCCATGACCCTCATGATCATGCCGTGCGTCTCCCTGGTTCGTCGGGTGAAGCTCAGATCACTTGTTGTAGTTGATCCGCGGGGTGTCCTGCTGCGGGGCATCCTGCGGCCTGCCCTGCTCGATGGCCTGCGGACCGGAGGCCGGGGAGCCGCCCGTCAGCTCGGCCTTCATCCGGGCCAGCTCCAGCTCGACGTCCGAGCCGCCGGCCACGCGCTCCAGCTCCGCCTCGATGTCGTCCTTGCGGCCGAGCCCGCTGGCGTCGTCGAGCGCGCCGGAGGCCAGCAGCTCGTCGATCGCACCCGCGCGGGCCTGCATCTGCGCGGTCTTGTCCTCGGCCCGCTGGATCGCCAGACCGACGTCGCCCATCTCCTCCGAGATGCCGGAGAAGGACTCGGCGATCCGGGTCTGCGCCTGGGCCGCGGTGTACGTGGCCTTGATGGTCTCCTTCTTGGTGCGGAAGGCGTCCACCTTGGCCTGCAGCCGCTGGGAGGCGAGCGTGAGCTTCTCCTCCTCCGCCTGGAGCTGCTGGTACTGCGTCTCCAGGTCGGTGATCTGGGACTGCATGTTCGCCTTGCGGGTCAGCGCCTCGCGCGCGAGGTCCTCCCGGCCGAGCGAGAGCGCCTTGCGGCCCTGGTCCTCGTACTTCGCGGACTGCTGCTGGAGCTGGGTCAGCTGGAGTTCCAGTCGCTTGCGCGAGGTGGCCACGTCCGCGACACCACGACGCACCTTCTGCAGCAGCTCGAGCTGCTTCTGGTACGAATAGTCGAGCGTCTCACGCGGATCCTCCGCCCGGTCCAAGGCCTTGTTCGCCTTGGAGCGGAAGATCAGCCCCATACGCTTCATGATTCCGTCGCTCATGGGCCTCGGGAACCCCCTTCTCCGGCCTGCGGTCTCTGTCTCGTTCTCGTTACCAGACACGACGAGTGTATGTGCAGCGAGCCCGTCGCCGCAGTGCACCTGCCTGCAACAAGACTGCTACAGCGACGCCTGCCCCGGCCTCATCCCCGGGGTGGATCCGCCCCTCATCCCCCTCACCCTCCCCGGGACCGATCCCCTACGGGACCACCTCCGGAAACCGGCTCCCCGGCCCGGCCTCGCACGATCGATATGCGTTTGGGTCCAACGGCACCCGGAGAAGCGCTCGCGCACCCCGTACGCTGGTGGTGTGTTCCGACGCCGTTCAGATGATGCCGCTGCCTCCGCCACCGTGCTGGAGAAGCAGGACGAGACGACCCAGCCCCGCGACCCGCAGGCGAAGAAGGGCCGCCCCACGCCCAAGCGCAGTGAGGCCGAGGCCAACCGGCGCACCCGGGTGACCGTGCCCAAGGACCGCAAGGAGGCCTCCCGCCAGGCCCGCGAGCGGATGCGCACCGAGCGGGAGAAGCAGCGCACCGCGCTGCTCGAGGGCGACGAGCGCCACCTCCCGGCCCGCGACAAGGGCCCGGTGCGCAAGTTCGCCCGCGACTACGTGGACGCCCGCTGGTCGCTCGCCGAGTTCTTCCTGCCCGCCGCGGTGGTCATCCTGGTCCTCAGCATCGTGAAGGTGCCGGCCCTCCAGCTGCTCTCCACCGTGCTGTTCCTGCTCTTCTTCGTGCTGGTGATCCTGGACTTCGCCCGCCTCGGCCTCGGTCTGCGCAAGCAGCTGGGCGAGCGCTTCGCCGGCCAGAACACCCGCGGCACGGTCGCCTACGGCCTGATGCGCATCCTGCAGATGCGCCGGCTGCGGCTGCCCAAGCCGCAGGTGCGTCGCGGGGAGAAGCCCTGACCGCCGAACCGGTGGACTCCGGTTGGGCCCCTCCGGCTTGGGAGGGGCCCGGCCTGTACGCGCTGCCGGGCCAGGGCGACGGCGGCCACGACCGGATCGCCCAGGAGCGCCGGCTGCCCTCGCGCAGCGGCTCCTTCGCCGGCGGCACCGGCCCCTGGCTGGACCGCCTCGGCAGCCTGCGCAACCTCGTGCGGCAGGAGCTGGTCGCCCGGCAGCTCGCCGAACAGCTGGCCGGCCGCACCGCACAGCGCGTCCTCGACATCGGCTGCGGCCAGGGCACCCAGGCCCTGCGCCTGGCCCGGGCCGGCCACTACGTCACCGGCATCGACTCCGACCCGGTCGCGCTCGGCGTCGCCCAGGGGGCCCTGGCCGAGGAACCGGCCGAGGTCCGCGGGCGGCTCCAGCTGCTCAGCGGCGACGGCCACCAGTGCGGGCGCTGGTTCGGACCGCGCAGCTTCGACGTCGTGCTCTGCCACGGCGTCCTGATGTACCTGCCGGACCCGGACCCGATGATCGCCTCGCTGGCCCGGCTGCTGGCCCCCGGCGGGCTGCTCTCCCTGCTGGTCCGCAACCGCGACGCGCTGGCCCTGCGGCCCGCCGCCGCCGGGGACTGGCGGGCCGCCCTGCACGCCTTCGAGAGCGACCGCTACTACAACCGGCTCGGGCTGGCGGCCCGGGCCGACCGGCTCGCCGACCTCGCCGTCACCCTCTCCGAGGTGTCCGTGCCGCTGAAGCACTGGTACGGCGTCCGGGTCTTCACCGACAACGCGCCCGACGACGCGGCGCCACCGGTGGACGGGCGGCAGCTGGCCCAGCTGCTCGAGGCCGAGGAGCGGGCCGGCCGCACCGACCCGTACCGGCAGGTGGCCGCGCTGCTGCACGTGTTCGGGGCCAAGTAGCCCCGGGCCGGCGGGCTCCGGGCCCCGCCGGGCTCAGGCCCCGCCGGGCTCAGGCCTCGTGCAGGCTCATCGAGTAGATCTCCCGGCCGTCGTCCAGCAGGACCGCGGTGTCCACGCCGTCCTCGGCGAGCTGCTTCCAGCTCTCCCCGATCCAGGTCTCGGCGTCCCCCTGGCCGGCGAACTCCTCCTGGCCGTCCGCGGGGACCACCACGGTGCCGTCCGCCTTCTCGTACCGCCACGTCCAGACCATGCCCGGCTCCTCCCGATGTCGCTGCGCCGCCCCGGCCGCCGTGTGCCGCCCTGTGCGCCGCACAGTCGTCCTTGTGTGCAGTCGTGCTGTGCAGTCGCCCCTGCGTGCAGGTGCCCTGCGTGCTGCGCACCATAGCCTGCCCGGTGGGATCTTCCGTATGCCTCGTCGGGCAGGATGGGCCGCATGGCAGACGTTCCCGCACTCCCCCGCACGCTGGTCCTCGGCGGCGCGCGCTCCGGCAAGTCCACCAAGGCCGAGCAGCTGCTCGCCCGGTACGAGGACGTGCTGTACGTGGCCACCAGCGGCACCCGGGACGGCGACGCCGACTGGGCGCAGCGGGTCGCGCTGCACCGCGACCGGCGGCCGGCGAGCTGGCGGACCGCCGAGACCTGCGGCCTGGAGGCCGTGCTGGCCGACGACCGCGACCCGGCGCCGGTGCTGATCGACTGTCTGGCGCTCTGGCTCACCGCCGTGATGGACGAGTGCGGCGCCTGGGACGACGCGGTGTGGGCGGACGGCGGCGAGGAGGCGGTGCAGGCCCGGTGCGCGGCGCTCGCGACGGCCTGGGCCGGGACGCGCCGTCAGGTGGTCGCGGTCAGCAACGAGGTCGGGATGGGCGTCGTCCCGGCGACCGCCTCCGGCCGTCGCTTCCGGGACACGCTCGGCCGGCTCAACATGGCGGTGGCGGACGCCTCGGAGCGTGTGCTGCTGGTGGTCGCGGGGCAGGTTCTGCAAGTCAAGCCCGCCGCCGGCTGATCAACCGCGGCGTGTAGCCTTCCGAGCGATGGACACGACCGTGGATCTCGATACCTTCTCCTCCCTCGTCGAGCGCCCCGACGAGAGCGCCCGACGGGCCGCCGAGGAGCGCTGGCAGGCGCCCGACCGGCCGCGCGGCGGTCTCGGCCGGCTGGAGGAGCTGGGCAGCTGGCTGTCGTCCGTACAGGGGCGCTCCCCGGTGCGGCCGCTGGCCGCGCCCAAGGTGCTGCTGTTCGCCGCCGACCACGGGGTGGCTTCGCTCGGCGTGTCCCGGCTGTCCGCGCAGGGCGGCACCGCCGCGCGGGTCCGGGCGGTCCTGGACGGCACCGCACCGGTCGCGCTGCTCGCCCGGCGCTTCGGCGCCGAGGTGCGGGTGGTGGACGTCGCGGTGGACGCGGACCCGTCGGAGTTCCCCGACGAGGTGGTCGCGCACCGGGTGCGGCGCGGCTCCGGCCGGATCGACACCGAGGACGCGCTGACGCCGGAGGAGACCGCCCGGGCCTTCCGGGCGGGGATGGCCGTCGCCGACGAGGAGGCCGACGCCGGCACCGACCTGGTGGTCCTGGGCGACCTCGGGGTCGGCTCGACCACGGTGGCGGCGGTGCTGGTCGGCGCGCTCTGCGGGACCGACGCGGCCGCGGTGACCGGACGCGGCTCGGGCATCGACGACAAGGTCTGGATGGTCAAGTGCGCGACCGTCCGGGACTCGCTGCGGCGGGCCCGGCCGGTGCTCGGCGACCAGCTGGCACTGCTCGGCACCACCGGCGGCGCGGACTTCGCGGCGGTCACCGGCTTCCTGCTGCAGGCCGCGGTGCGCAAGCTGCCGGTCGTGCTGGACGGCGTCGTCTCGGCGGCCTGCGCGCTGGTCGCGCAGCGGATCGCGTTCCGGGCGCCGGAGTGGTGGCGGGCCGGCCAGTCCAGCGGGGAGCCGGCCCAGGCGAAGGCGTACGACCGGCTGACCCTGACGCCGCTGCAGGAGCAGGGGATCACCATGGGCGAGGGCGTCGGCGCGCTGATGGCGCTGCCGCTGCTGCAGGCCGCGGCGGACGCGCTCGCCGAGCACGCGCCGGCCGGGCCCGCGGCGCCGAAGGAGCAGCCGAAGCTGCCGTCGGCGGCGGAGCTGCTGGGGCGTGTCTGACCGTTCCGACCCGGCAGACCCGGCCCGCCCGGCCGGCTGGGGCGACGGGCTGCGGTTCGCGTTCGGGACGCTGTCGGTGCTGCGGGTGCGGGTCGAGCGGTGGGACCGGGCGGCCGCGGGGCGGGCGATGGCGGCCGCGCCGGTGGTCGGGCTGGTGCTCGGCGCGCTCGCGGCCGGTGCCGGGGCGCTGCTGGCCTGGCGGGCGGGCGGACTGCCCGGCGCGGTGGCGGCGGTCGGGGCGCTGGCCGCGCTGACCCGGGGACTGCACCTCGACGGGCTGGCCGACGTCGCCGACGGCCTGGGCAGCGGCAAGCCGGCCGAGGACGCCCTGCGCATCATGAAGCAGTCCGACATCGGTCCGTTCGGCGTACTGACCCTGGTCCTCGTCCTCTTCGCCCAGATCTCGGTGATCGCCGGGCAGTTCGACGCCTCGACGGTCCGCGGCGTGCTCGCGGTGCTGGCCTCGGCGACGGCCGCGCGGTGCGCGCTCGCCCTGGGGTGCCTGCGGTCGGTGCCGGCCGCCCGCCCGGGCGGGCTCGGGGCGATGGTCGCGGGCACGGTCCCCCCGGTCGCGGCGGCCGCGGCCACGGCCGGACCGGTGCTGCTGTTCGCGGCGGTCGGTGCGCTTGACGGCTGGTCAGCGCTGCGGCTGCCGCTCGCCGTTGCGGCCGGCCTCGGCTGCTCCTGGCTGCTGCTGCGGCGCTGCGTACGACGGCTGGACGGGATCACCGGGGACGTCCTCGGTGCGATGGCGGAGACCGCCGCGACCGGCACCCTGGTGGCGCTCGCGCTGCTGGGCTGAACCGCACCCGCGGGCCCCGCCTTGCCCGTTGGGCCACCAGGCGGCGCGTGATCCCAGCATGCGGACTACCATGCGGGGAGCACCGCAGCCCTGCACCGTCGCAGGTCCTGCCCGGCCGGCGCCTGCCGAGGAGCCGGGGCCTCTGATGTGTGCGGCCGCCACGACCGGCGTCGCACGCTCCAGGGGCTCCGGACCCGGCTCGTACCCGGGGGGAGGCCCCGCGGCGGAGGCGGGCTGCGCCGGTGCGGCAGCCGGCCGCGACCGGCCGTGGACCGCGAAAGAACAGGACGCATTACGTGACTGCATTGTCTGTGAGCACCTCCTCCGCCGCCTCGCTGCGCGCGGACGCCCTGGTGATCGGTGTCGCGAAGGGCCCGAAGGGCATTGTGCTGGCCCCCGGCGCCGAGGCCGTGAGCGAGGCGTTCGAGGGCAAGCTGACCGAGGTCCTCACCACCCTGGGCGCCACCGGCGCCGAGGGCGAGGCCGTCAAGGTGCCCTCCCCCGCCGGCCTGAAGGCCGCGCTCGTGCTCGCGGTCGGCCTCGGCGACGCCGCCGACGGCGGCTACGAGGCGGAGGCGCTGCGGCGTGCCGCCGGTGTCGCCGCCCGCGCCCTGGCCGGCAGCAAGAAGGCCGCGCTGGCGCTGCCGGCCGAGTCGGCCGACGAGGTCGAGGCGGTCGCGCTGGGCGGTCTGCTCGGCTCCTACGCCTACGGCACCTACAAGGGCAACGGCAACGGCAAGGAGCCGGTCGGCGAGCTGGTCCTGCTGACCGCCCGCAAGGGCAGCAAGGAGGCCAAGGCCGCGGTCGAGCGCGCCGCCGTGGTCGGCGAGGAGATGAACCGGGCCCGCGACCTGGTCAACACCGCCCCGAACGACCTGAACCCGAAGAGCTTCGCCGCGATCGCCCAGGCGGCCGGCAAGGAGCACGGCCTCAAGGTCGAGGTGCTCGACGAGAAGGCGCTGCTCAAGGGCGGCTACGGCGGCCTGCTGGGCGTCGGGAACGGCTCGGTCAACCCGCCGCGGCTGGTGAAGGTGGCGTACACCCACCCGAAGGCCAAGGCCAGCCTGGCGTTCGTCGGCAAGGGCATCACCTACGACTCGGGCGGCATCTCGCTGAAGCCGGCCGGTCACAACGAGACGATGAAGTGCGACATGGCCGGCGCCGCCGCGGTGTTCGCCGCCGTCGTCGCCGCCAAGCGCCTCGGCCTGCAGGTCAACGTCACCGCCTGGCTGGCGCTGGCCGAGAACATGCCGTCCGGCTCGGCCACCCGCCCGGGTGACGTGCTGCGGATGTACGGCGGCAAGACCGTCGAGGTGCTGAACACCGACGCCGAGGGCCGCCTGGTGCTGGCCGACGCCATCGTGCGGGCCGGCGAGGAGAAGCCGGACGTGATCGTCGACGTCGCGACGCTGACCGGCGCGATGATGCTGGCGCTCGGCGCCCGCACCTTCGGCGTGATGGCCAACGACGACGAGCTGCGCGAGACGCTGCACACCGTCGCGGGCGAGGCCGGCGAGCAGTCCTGGCCGATGCCGCTGCCGGCCGAGCTGCGCAAGGGCATGACCGAGTCGACCATCGCCGACCTGGCCAACATGGGCGACCGGATGGGCGGCGGCCTGGTGGCCGGCCTGTTCCTGAAGGAGTTCGTGGCCGAGGGCATCGACTGGGCCCACCTGGACATCGCCGGCCCGGCGTTCCACGAGGGTGCGCCGTACGGCTACACCCCCAAGGGCGGCACCGCGACCGCGGTGCGCACCCTGGTCCGCTTCGCCGAGCGGACCGCGGCGGGCGACAAGGCCTGATCCGGGCCGCCCGCGGGACGGGCTGTGAACGGACGGGGTCCGGCGCCGGTGCGCCGGGCCCCGGCCGGCTTTCCGGACCCTCCCGGCGCCCGGCACCGCTGTTACCTGCGGGTAAGGAACGGGGCCGCACTCCGCACCCCTGTTCGCTGCGGGCGAAACTTTGTTCCACACTGCGGAACCCGCTCGCCGCCGGACCGCCCGGAGCGCCCTCCCCGGCGCTGTCAACCCCGCTCTGAGCTGCAATGATGCCCTTCCGCCGGGGGGCCACCCACCCCGGCGACCACCCTGTGGGACACCCCTGGGGCGGACCCGGACATCAGCCACCGTGAACAAGTGCGAAGATGTATTTCCGGCACGACTGGGCGCCCCACAAAGGCTTCCGACCCACCGGACCGCGACCGGCCCGGCGACCCACCCCATTGCATGGAGGACGTGACGTGGCGAACGACGCCAGCACCGTTTTCGACGTAGTCATTCTCGGAGGCGGAAGCGGCGGTTACGCCGCGGCGCTCCGCGCCGCGCAGCTGGGCCTGAGCGTCGCCCTGGTCGAGAAGGGCGAGCTGGGCGGCACCTGCCTGCACCGCGGCTGCATCCCGACCAAGGCGCTGCTGCACGCCGCCGAGATCGCGGACGAGACGAAGGAGGCCGCCGAGTTCGGCGTGCTGGCCACCTTCCAGGGCATCGACATCAACGGCGTCCACAAGTACAAGGACGACGTCATCGCCGGCCTGTACAAGGGTCTGCAGGGCCTGGTGGCCTCCCGCAAGGTCACGTTCATCCAGGGCGAGGGCAGGCTCTCCTCGCAGACCTCGGTGGACGTCAACGGCCAGCGCATCGAGGGCCGCCACATCGTCCTGGCCACCGGCTCCGTGCCGCGCTCGATCCCGGGCCTGGAGATCGACGGCAACCGCGTGATCTCCTCCGACCACGCCCTCAAGCTCGACCGCATCCCGAAGTCGGCGATCATCCTCGGCGGCGGCGTGATCGGCGTCGAGTTCGCCTCGGTCTGGAAGTCCTTCGGCGTCGAGGTCACCATCGTCGAGGCCCTGCCGCACCTGGTCCCGCTGGAGGACGAGAACTCCTCCAAGCTGCTGGAGCGCGCGTTCCGCAAGCGCGGCATCAAGTTCGAGCTGAAGGCCCGCTTCTCCGGCGTCGAGTACACCGAGACCGGTGTCCGCGTCTCCACCGAGAACGGCAAGCAGATCGAGGCCGACCTGCTGCTCGTCGCCATCGGCCGCGGCCCGGTCTCGGCCGGCCTGGGCTACGAGGAGAACGGCGTCGCGATGGACCGCGGCTACGTCCTCGTCGACGAGTACATGCGCACCAACGTGCCCACCATCTCCGCGGTCGGCGACCTCGCCCCGACCCTGCAGCTGGCCCACGTCGGCTTCGCCGAGGGCATCCTGGTCGCCGAGCGCCTGGCCGGCCTGAAGCCGGTGCCGATCGACTACGACGGCGTCCCGCGCGTGACCTACTCCAACCCCGAGGTCGCCTCCGTCGGCATCTCCGAGGCCAAGGCCGTCGAGCTGTACGGCAAGGAGAAGGTCGTCACCCTCAAGTACAACCTGGCCGGCAACGGCAAGAGCAAGATCCTGAAGACCGCCGGCGAGATCAAGCTCGTCCAGGTCAAGGACGGCGCCGTGGTCGGCGTCCACATGGTCGGCGCCCGCATGGGCGAGCAGGTCGGCGAGGCGCAGCTGATCTACAACTGGGAGGCGCTGCCGGCCGAGGTCGCGCAGCTCATCCACGCGCACCCGACCCAGTCCGAGGCCCTGGGCGAGGCGCACCTGGCGCTGGCCGGCAAGCCGCTGCACGCGCACGACTGATCGCGCCCCGCAATCCCCCCATTCCAGTTCGCAAGACTTGATAGGAGTCGCTGAAACCATGGCGGTCTCAGTAACACTGCCCGCGCTGGGCGAGAGCGTTTCCGAAGGCACCGTCACCCGCTGGCTGAAGGCCGAGGGTGAGCGCGTGGAGGTCGACGAGCCCCTGCTGGAGGTGTCGACCGACAAGGTCGACACCGAGATCCCGGCTCCGGCCTCGGGCATCCTGGCCTCGATCAAGGTCGCCGAGGACGAGACCGTCGAGGTCGGTGCCGAGCTCGCGATCATCGACGACGGTTCGGGTGCCCCGGCCGCCGCTCCGGCCCCGGCCGCCGAGGCCGCTCCGGCTCCGGCCGCCGCCCCGGTCGCGGAGGCGCCCGCCGCTCCCGCGCCCGCCGCCGAGGCCCCGGCCGCCCCCGCCGCTCCGGCCGGCGACGCCACCCCGGTCCTGCTGCCCGCGCTGGGCGAGTCGGTCACCGAGGGCACCGTCACCCGCTGGCTGAAGGCCGAGGGTGACACCGTCGAGGTCGACGAGCCGCTGCTCGAGGTCTCGACCGACAAGGTCGACACCGAGATCCCGTCGCCGGTCGCCGGCACCCTGGTGAAGATCCTGGTCGGCGAGGACGAGACCGCCGAGGTCGGCGCCCAGCTCGCGCTGATCGGCGCCGCCGGTGCCGCCGTCGCCGCCCCGGCCCCGGTTGCCGCTCCGGCTCCGGTTGCCGCCCCGGCTGCCCCGGCTCCGGTTGCCGCCCCGGCCCCCGTCGCCCCGGTGGCCCCGGTGGCCGCTCCGGCTCCGGTCGCCGCTCCCGCCCCGGCCGCGCCCCCCGCC
>NZ_JBEYVJ010000142.1:0-18325 GCF_040643935.1 Kitasatospora sp. NPDC047058
TGGTGCTGCTCGGCTGCGGCACCGCCGCGATCATCGAGGGCCCCGAGCACGGCTGGACCTCCCCGCTGATCCTCGGGCTGGCCGCGACCGCCCTCACCCGTCGTCGGTCAGGTTTGCCAGGAAGAGAGAACGATGGCTGTGCATTCGGAGCGGGTGCAGACGCAGTCCCCGGAGGCGGGGAAGGCTGCCGTGGCCGGTACGGAGGAGGGTGACGTCCGCGTCGCCCGCGCCACCCCGAAGAAGAGCGGCAGACCGGTCGGGGCGGGCGCGGTGCGCGCCGCCCTCACGCCGTACCTGCTGCTGCTGCCGGCCGTCGCGGCGACCCTGGTGCTGCTCGGCTGGCCGCTGCTCAAGACCGTCCTGGTGTCGTTCCAGAACCTCAACAAGCGGCAGCTGATCCAGCACCTGACCGAGTGGAACGGCTTCGAGAACTACACCGACCAGCTGACCGACTCGGAGTTCTGGTCGGTCACCGGCCGCACGGTCGCGTTCACCGTGGTCAACGTCGTCCTGATCATGGTCTTCGGCACGCTGGTCGGCCTGCTGCTCAACCGGCTCGGCCAGCGGATGCGGCTCGCGCTCTCGATCTCGCTGATCCTGGCCTGGGCGATGCCGGTGGTCGCCGCGACCACCGTCTACCAGTGGCTGTTCGACCAGAACTTCGGTGTCGTCAACTGGTTCCTGGACCAGCTGGGCTGGCACTCGATGGCCCACTACAACTGGACCGAGGGCCAGTACCCGACCTTCTTCGTGATCATCCTGCTGATCGTCTGGGGCTCGGTCCCGTTCGTGGCGTTCAACATGTACGCCGGCCTGACCACCATCCCGAAGGAGCTCTACGAGGCGGCCCGGATGGACGGCGCCGGCGCCTTCAAGATCTTCGGCGCGGTGATCTACCCGATCATGAAGCCGTTCTTCCTGGCCACGACCTTCCTCGAGGTCATCTGGGTCTTCAAGGCCTTCACCCAGGTCTACCTGATCAACAAGGGCGGTCCCGACGGGCTCACCCGGACGCTTCCGGTCCAGGCGTTCCTGGAGGGCTTCGGCTCCCAGCGGTTCGGCGTCGGCTCCGCGATCGCGGTACTCACCATCCTGATGCTGGGGGCGCTGATGGCGTACTACTTCCGCATCATTCTGAAGCAGGAGGACGAGCTGTGAGGCGCTCGCTCATCGGACGTACCTGGCCGAACGTGATCGCGGTCGTCCTCTTCGTCTTCTTCATCTTCCCCGTCTACTGGATGTTCGCGACCTCGTTCAAGCAGGACAAGGACATCATCAGCCGGACGCCGGTCTTCCTGCCGCTGGACGCGACCTTCGAGCACTTCGACAAGGCCGTCCACGCCCCCCACTTCTGGACGTACGTCACCAACAGCCTCGTGGTCACGATCGGTGCCGTGCTCGGCTCGCTGGTGATCGCCACCCTGGCCTCCTTCGCGATCGCGCGGATGCGCTTCCGCGGCCGCAAGAGCTTCGTCCTGGTCGTGATGGCGGCCCAGATGGCGCCCTGGGAGGTCATGATCATCGCGGCCTACCTGCTCGTCCGTGACAACGACATGCTCAACAGCCTGGTCCCGCTGACCGCGCTGTACCTGATGATGGTGCTGCCCTTCACGATCTGGACGCTGCGCGGCTTCATCGCCGCCGTGCCCAAGGAGCTGGAGGAGTCGGCGATGGTGGACGGCTGCACCCGCACCCAGGCCTTCCTGAAGGTGATCTTCCCGCTGCTCGCGCCCGGTCTGATGTCGACCTCGCTGTTCGGGTTCATCACCGCGTGGAACGAGTTCCCGCTGGTGAACATCCTGAACAAGAAGGAGGAGTTCCAGACCCTCCCGCTCTGGCTCTCCTCGTTCCAGACCAACTTCGGCACCGACTGGGGCGCCACCATGGCCGCCTCCACCCTCTTCGCGGTCCCGATCCTGATCCTCTTCGTCTTCCTGCAGCGCAAGGCCGTGGGCGGACTGACCGACGGCGCCGTGAAGGGCTGACCCCACGTGAGCATCCTCATCCCCACCCTGCCCGCCAGTGACCAGCTGCACCGCGACGCGCTGACCGTCCTCCAGCCCGGCTTCGTCGGCACCGAGCCGCCGGAGTGGGTCCGCCGGCACCTGGCGGCCGGGCTCGGCTCGGTCGCGCTGTTCGACCGCAACGTCACCGACCTGGTGCAGCTCGCCGCGCTCACCCGGGCGCTGCGCGCGGAGAACCCGGACCTGCTGATCGCGATCGACGAGGAGAGCGGCGACGTCACCCGGCTGGAGGCCGGCTCCGGCTCCTCCTGGCCGGGGAACTTCGCCCTCGGCGCGATCGACGACCCGGCGCTGACCCGTGACGTCGCCCGCGAGCTGGGCCGGGCGCTGGCCGCGGCGGGCGTCAACTACAACTGGGCGCCCACCGCGGACGTCAACTCCAACCCGCGCAACCCGGTGATCGGCGTCCGCTCGTTCGGCGCCGACCCGGAGCTGTGCGCCCGGCACACCGCCGCCTGGGTGGAGGGCCTGCAGTCGGCCGGCGTGGCCGCCTGCTCGAAGCACTTCCCCGGCCACGGCGACACCGCCGTCGACTCGCACCACGGCCTGCCGGTGATCGACGTCGACCTGGACGTGCTGCGCGCCCGTGACCTGATCCCGTTCGAGGCGGCCATCGCCGCCGGGACCAAGGCCGTGATGACCGCCCACATCATGATCCCGGCGCTCGACCCGAAGCTGCCGGCCACGCTCAGCCCGCGGGTGCTGCGCGACCTGCTGCGGGCCGCGCCGGCCGACGGCGGCCTCGGCTACCAGGGCCTGATCGTCAGCGACGCGATCGAGATGGGCGCCATCGCCGACACCTTCGGCATGGGCGAGGGCACCGTCCTGGCCCTGGCGGCCGGCGCGGACGCGATCTGCGTCGGCGGCGGCCTGGCCGACGAGGAGACCGTCCTGATGCTGCGTGACGCCATCGTGGCGGGCGTGCAGTCCGGGACGCTGCCGGAGGAGCGGCTGGCCGACGCCGCCGGCCGGGTGCGCGCGCTCGGCAGCTGGGGCCGGATCGCGGCCCAGGGCGAGCGGCTGGAACCGGACCTGGCGGTCGGCCTGCGGGCCGCCCGCCGGGCGCTGCGGGTGGTCCGGGCGCCGGGCCGCGAGGTGCTGCCGGTGACCGAGCGCCCGTACGTGGCCTCGTTCTCGGACGAGCCCAACATCGCGGTGGGCGACGTGACCCCGTGGGGCGTGGCCGGCATGCTGGCCGACCGCTTCCCGGGCACCCGCACCCGCGAGGTGGGCCCGCAGGAGGCCGCGCCGGAGCAGCTGGGCGCGCTGGTGGCCGAGGTGCTGGCCGGCGCCGAGGGCCGCCGCCTGGTGCTGGTGGTCCGGGACGCCCACCGGCACGAGTGGATGTCGGCCGCGCTGGCCGGCCTGGTGGCGGCCCGGCCGGACGCCGCGGTGGTCGAGATGGGGCTGCCGCAGTCCGAGCCGGTCGGCGCCCTGCACATCGCCACCCACGGTGCCGCCCGGGTCTGCGGTCTGGCGGCCGTGGAGGTGCTCACCGGGCAGCCGGGAGCGATCGGCTGACCCTGCCTCAGGTCTCCGGCCGGGCATCCGACGCCCTTCCGGACGCCGCCCCGGATGCCGGGAGGATGTCCGGGAACGGGCCCGTCATGCGCATGTCGCATGACGGGCCCGTTTTGTTTTCCCTCGACCTCCCCCCCGTTTCACCCGGGCTGACCTGGGGGTTCGTGTCCTGACGGTGTTCCCTCAAATCGGTCTTAAGGCAGCCTTAAGTCCTACTTAGGGTGATGGCGCCACAACTGATCGCCACGCGGTACAACAGGTCTGCAACGTCCTTTGCGGGTAGGCCATTTGGCGTTGACACCGCAAGTGGTCTAGGCCAGGCTCCAGTCCATCCGGTTCGAACTTCAACCTCGCCGGATGTGGTATCGGCCCTTCCCGAAGCACATCGCCGCCCCTTCCCGGAGACCACTCCCCGGCGGGTGCCAGTGCGTTGCCGGCGGGCATCCAGGCTCCAACACACCCTCGGAGGATGGCGTGAAGAAGCGTCAGCTCATGGCGTCGACCGCGATCGTGGCGCTGGCCGCCGGACTGACGGCCTGTTCCTCGGGCGGCTCGCCGTCCGCGGACGGCAAGGGCGGCTCCGCCGACCCGAAGTCGGCGACCGGGACGGTCACGGTCTGGCTGATGGAGGACGCCCAGAAGAGCTGGCCGGACCTCGTCCAGCGGGTCAACGACGACTTCGCCCGCAAGTACCCGAACGTCACCCTGAGACTCTCCTACCAGGGCTGGGCCGACAAGGTCGGCAGGCTGGACAAGGCGATCGCCGAGGGCAACGCCCCGGACGTGGTGGAGCTCGGCAACACCGAGACCATGAAGTACGTGCTGTCCGGCGCGCTGGCCCCGGTGGACCGCGGCAGCTTCGACAACGCCGACAGCTGGATCAAGGCGCTCGCCAACACCTGCACCTACCAGGACAAGCTCTGGTGCGTGCCGTACTACGCGGGCGCCCGGGTGGCCGTCTACAACTCGGCGGCCTTCCAGGCGGCCACCGGCAGTGCGGACTTCCCCAAGACCGAGGACGAGCTGCGCTCGGTGCTGGACAAGGTGGCCGACAAGAACAAGGCCGACAAGACCTACTCCGCGCTCTACCTGCCCGGCCCGTACTGGTACGCCGCGATGAGCTACGTCTCGGCGTACGGCGGCGCGATCGCCCGCTTCGACAGCAGCGGCAACTGGCACGGCACGCTCAGCGACCCCAAGTCCGTGCAGGGCCTCGGCCACTTCGTCGACCTGGTCCGCAAGTACAACAAGGGCGACCTGGCGGTGAACGAGCTGAACCAGTACGAGGCGATGGCCCGCGGGCACGCCGCCGCCTTCTACGGCAACGGCTACGAGGCGGCCAGCGTGGTCGCGCCGGTCACCGGCGACCCGAACCTCAAGGACGCCGTCAAGGTGGCCACCATGCCCGGCCCGGGCGGCAAGCCGCTGCCGACCTTCATCGGCGGCTCGGACCTCGCCGTCACCGCCAAGTCGCCGTCGGCCGCGCTGGCCGCCGACTGGATCCGGATGTTCACCAGCACCAAGTCCCAGCAGGCGCTGGCCGACAAGGACATCCTGCCGAACAACCTGACCCAGCTGAACCCGCTGAAGAGCAAGCCGGCCACGGCGGCCGCGGCCAACGCGGTGCCGGACGCCTGGTTCACGCCGCTGGCGCCGGGCTGGGGCGCGATCGAGAAGCAGAAGATCCTGCCGGACATGCTGACCGCCATCCTCAAGAACAACAAGCCGGTGGACCAGGCCGCCAAGGAGGCGGACGCCGCGATCGACCAGCTGATCAACAAGGCGGGCTGACCCCCGCGCGGCGCGTGCGGGCGACCGCCCCCGGGGAAGGCGATGTGCTCCCCGGGGGCGGCCCCCGTAGGATTGCCGCAGGAATCACCGCAGCGAGTGTGCGGACTCGCCGCCGTAGAGGTCCCCGCCGGGCATCCCCGCCCGTGTGGGGTAGAACCATCTCATCGGAGGCACACCCAGATGTCCGACACGCAGACTGTCCCCGTCCCCGGCCGGATCATGGCGGCGGAGATGGCCGAGCAGCCGGCCGTCCTCCAGCGCATCCTCGACGAGGGCGCTCCCAAGATCTTCGCGATCGCGGCCGAGATCGCCGCCCGCAACCCGCGCTTCGTCCTGCTCACCGCGCGCGGCACGTCCGACAACGCGGCGCTCTACGCCAAGTACCTGATCGAGATCCTGCTCGGCAAGCCGGCCGGCCTGACGTCGATGTCGACCACCACCGCGTACGGCGCCAAGCCGGACCTGCACGACGTGCTGGTGATCACCGTCAGCCAGTCCGGCGGCTCGCCGGACCTGGTGGCCTCCACCAAGGCCGCCCGCGAGGCCGGCGCCATCACCCTGGCGGTCACCAACAACGCCGCCTCGCCGCTGGCCGAGGTCTCCGAGTTCCACATCGACGTGCTGGCCGGCCCGGAGAAGGCGCTCCCCGCGACCAAGACCTACACCGCCGAGCTGCTGGCGCTCTACCTGCTGGTGGAGGGCCTGCGCGGGGGCGACGGCTCGGCCGCCAAGGAGCTGCCCGCGCTGGCCGCCGGCATCCTGGCCCGCCAGGCCGAGGTGAAGGCCCTGGCCGAGCGCTACCGCTTCGCCCAGCGGCTGGTCATCACCTCGCGCGGCTACGGCTACCCGACCGCGCGCGAGGCGGCGCTGAAGCTGATGGAGACCACCTACATCCCGGCCTCCCCGTTCTCCGGCGCCGACCTGCTGCACGGCCCGCTGGCCATGGTCGACAACGTCTCCCCGGTCATCGCGATCGTCCCGGACGGCAAGGGCGGCGAGGCCCTGCAGCCGGTGCTCGACCGCCTGCGCGGCCGAGGTGCGGACCTCGTGGTGATCGGCCAGCAGGCGCAGGTGGACTCCGCCTCGGCGGGCTTCGCGCTGCCGGCCGGGGTGCCCGAGGAGGTCCAGACCATCCTGGAGATCCTGCCGCTGCAGCAGCTGGCCTACGAGGTCACCATCGCCCGCGGCCAGGACCCGGACGCCCCGCGCGCCCTGGCGAAGGTCACCGAGACCCACTGACGCCGCCGCCCGTTCGCAACGGCGAAGGCCGGGCCCCCGTCCACAGCCTGTGGACGGGGGCCCGGCCTTTTCGAGCGGCGGGGCGTGGCTGCGTGCACCCGGAAAGCACTACGGGCCACGGCGCCGACACGGGACCCTCAACCCGTGCGGCACCGCAGCCCGGAGCTGTCGTCGGGCACCGGGGACGACCGAGGACTGTGCGGGGTCCTCGCTCGGCGGCGTCCGACCGAGGAGGGGCCTCGCGCGGGTCAGGGCAGTTGCGCGGGGGGCCTCTCCTTGGTGCTCTTTCATTGTGGACTAGACCAATCTGGCTTGTCCAGGCCTCCCCGGAAATTGGTCTAAACAACCTGTGGGCCGGCCCGGCGGCTGGTGCGGCGGCCGGTCCGGCGGCAGCCGGGCGGGGCGGCGCAGGCCGGTCCGGCAGGCCGGCCCGGCGGCCCTGGAGCTACCCTCGCCATGTGCCCTCGCTGAACGAACTCGTCCGCCGCCACACCACCCTGACCGGTGCCGATGTGGAATGGCTCCACATGCTGGTCTCGGAGTGGCAGCTGCTCTCCGACCTCTCCTTCGCCGACCTGGTCCTGTGGATCCCGACCTGGGACGGCATCCGGTACGTCTCGGTGGCCCAGATGCGCCCCAACACCGGCCCCACGTCGTACCAGGACGACATGGTCGGCCACCTCGTCCCGCGCGGCCGCCGCCCGCTGCTGGACGCCGCCTTCGACGAGGGGCGGATCGTGCGCGAGGGCGACCCGGAGTGGCGCGAGGAGGTGCCGGTCCGGGTCGAGTCGATCCCGGTGCGGCGCGAGGGCAAGGTGCTCGGCGTGATCGCCCGCAACACCAACCTGCTGACCGTCCGCACTCCCAGCCGGCTGGAACTCACCTACCTGCAGAGCGCCTCCGACCTGGCCCAGATGATCGCCGCCGGCGCCTTCCCGTACCCCGGCGTCGAGCAGGCCGACATGGACGCCGCACCCCGGGTCGGCGACGGCCTGATCCGGCTGGACGCCGACGGCATCGTCACCTACGCCAGCCCCAACGCGCTCTCCGCCTACCACCGGCTCGGCCTCACCACCGACCTGGTCGGCAGCCACCTCGGCCGCGCCACCGCCGAGCTCGCCCCGCCGTCCCGGGCGGCCGTGCACGAGGCGCTGGTGAAGCTGGCGAGCGGATGGGCTCCCCGGCAGACCGAGGTGGAGGCGCAGGGCGGCGTCGTCACCCTGCGGGCCATCCCGCTCAAGCCCAAGGGCACCCTGACCGGCTCGCTGGTGCTCTGCCGCGACGTCACCGAGCTGCGCCGGCGCGACCGCGAGCTGATGACCAAGGACGCGACGATCCGGGAGATCCACCACCGGGTGAAGAACAACCTGCAGACGGTGGCCGCGCTGCTGCGGCTGCAGTCCCGCCGGATGGAGTCGGAGGCCGGGCGGGCCGCGCTGGACGAGGCGGTCCGCCGGGTCGGCTCGATCGCGATCGTGCACGAGACGCTCTCGCAGGCGCTGGACGAGCAGGTCGCCTTCGACGAGATCGCCGACCGGGTGCTCGCCATGGTGATGGAGCTGTCCCAGGACGGCCGGGTGGCGACCCGCCGCACCGGCAGCTTCGGCATCCTCTCCGCCGAGGTGGCCACCCCGCTGTCGATGGTGCTGACCGAGCTGCTGCAGAACGCCCTGGAGCACGCCTTCGGGCCGACCGCCTCCGGCAACCTGGAGGTCTCCGCGCTGCGCGGCCGGGCGCCGGCCACCGGCATGGGCTGGTCGGACAGCTGGAACGGCGGCGCCAAGCCGGAGGAGTACCTGCTGATCACCGTGCAGGACGACGGCAAGGGCATGCCGGAGGGCTTCGACCCGCAGCAGGAGGGCAACCTCGGACTGCAGATCGTCCGCACCCTGGCCACCGGCGAGCTGGGCGGCACCTTCGACATGGTGGCCGGCCCGAACGGCGGGACGAAGGTGGTCCTGGAGATCCCGGTGCGCTGAGGCGCTGGTGCGTCGCGGGTCCCGGTGCGCTGAGGTGTGCCGAGGTGCGGCAGGGGCGTGCGTCCGGCGGGAACGCCGGGCGCGCACCACCGCACCACCCTGCGCGGGCTCCGGGGAGCGGGCCCCAGGGGGGCTCCGGAAACAGAAACGAGGCCCTGTCGACCGGGGGGGGGTGGGTCGACAGGGCCTCTCAACCCGTTCCGGCCGTCGGGGGGAGTCGGCCGGAACGGGGGCTCTGGGTGGTGCGACACCTCACCGGTGCGTTGCACACGGTGAGCGCCTCAGCTCCACGATATTGCTCTCTGTGAACAGTATCAAGTGCCTGGGCGGCCCGGTGTCGCAGGACCTCCGTCGAGCAAGGTCCTTTGTACGGAAGGCTTCACCAGGAGGAGCAGGGAAGCCCTTGATCATGGGTTGATCGGTACTGCGGTCACTGCGGCATCACTGCCGGTGCTACGGCGTGTGATCAGGCGGTGCGGGCGCGGTTGCGGGCGGCGCGGCGCTTCATGGCGCGACGCTCGTCCTCGCTCATGCCGCCCCAGACGCCGGCGTCCTGGCCGGTCTCGAGCGCCCACTGGAGGCACTGCTCCATGACCGGACAGCGGCGGCACACGGCCTTGGCTTCCTCGATCTGCAGCAGAGCAGGACCGGTGTTCCCGATCGGGAAGAACAGCTCCGGGTCCTCTTCGCGGCAGACAGCGCGGTGGCGCCAGTCCATGGTCGTCCAACTCCTCCTGCCGGCGGGGGTGGCCCGGTCGGCACAATCGATGGCTTGTGAATGTGAACGCTTTCACGAATCCCGCAACAGCAAAAGAGACCAAAGGCCCACCGGGCCCGGGTGGTCTGTGCTGGGGAGGGATTCGGCGATTCGAGGGACACTCCGCGGTCGGCCCCCGTCAGGGTCTGGTTGCCGTCGCTGCGATGCGTCCCGATCGCCATGTAGAGGTTCGCAAACCTCGGGCCCGGATACAACCCCCTTCAGGGAGGAATTTTTGATTCTTCGGTGTCGCCTAGCTCACAGCCAGTACTTCTATGGAGTGAAGGGGGCTTGTGCGTTCGAGAAGAAGGGCGAACCCCTCTTCCGGTCACACAATCACACGCAGTGCCCGCCGTACGCCTGTGAAACTGACGCGACTCCTGTCTCCAAGGTGGTCCCCGTCGACCTGGAACGGGGTCGGTTCCTGTGAAACCAAGGTGAAGTTGCGGGCGTCGTGGTAGGAGACGACGTGCTTCCCGGACGGGCCGGGGGGTGTGCCGCCATCGCTCGAAGGGCTGTGCGACCGCAGGATCTGACGGACCGTTCGAGCCGTGCCGAACGCCGTCATCCGGGTGATGCCGAAGACGTCGAGGTCCGTGTCGAAGGAGGCGAGCGGGGAGGGGTAGACCGGGCGGTTGCCCAGGAACGTCCACGGGGACGTGTTGCTGACTATGGCCAGCACCAGGCCCGGAACCGGGTCGTGGCCCGGCATGTGCAGGGTGACCGGGCCGGACCGACGCTGCTCACGCTGGGTGACGTAGTGCCGGAGCGCCTGCCCGACGTAGAGCGCGTGGGTGGACTTGCGCCCCGCCCTGCGCTGCTCCTCCACCCGGCCGACCACACCGGCGTCGAAGCCCAGGCCGGCGGTGAAGGTGAACCAGCGGTCCGGCAGCCCCTCGGTCATCGCCTTGCCCAGGCCGACCGGCCGCTCCCGGCGGCGCTCCATGGCGTCCAGCAGGACCCCGGTGGCCTCCACGGGGTCGTTGGGCAGGCCCAGCGCGCGGGCGAACACGTTGGTCGAGCCGCCGGGCACCACGGCCAGCCGGGGGACCTTCTCGCCCGGGCCGTGCGCCAGCAGCCCGTTCACCACCTCGTTGACCGTGCCGTCGCCGCCCAGGGCCACCACCAGGTCGACCGTGCCGTCCTCCGCCGCCTCCCGGGCCAGGTCGCGCGCGTGGCCCCGGTACTCCGTCTGGGCGACCTCCAGCTTGAGGTCGCTGCGCAGGGCGTGGATCAGGACATCCCTGGTGCGGCCACTGGTGGTGGTCGCTTTCGGGTTGACGACCAGGAGAGCGCGCATGTGCTCAGCCTACGGGTCGGTACGGACCAACCGGCGGCTACCCTGCTGGAGTGACCGCAGAATCCTCCGCACCCGTACCCGTGCCCGGCAGCGGCCGGCCCGCGTCCCTGACCGTGGGGGCCGCCATCACGGCCCTGGAGGGCGCCGCGCTGGCCGTCGTCGGGGTCTGGGACATGGTGGCCGCGCTGTCCGGCCAGTCCAAGCAGCTCGCCCTCAACGAGTTCGGCGGTCTGGTGATCCTGCTGCTCGGCGTGCTGCCGGTGCTGGCCGCCCGGGCGCTGCTGAAGGGCCGGCGCTGGGGCCGCAGCCCGGCGGTGCTGACCAACTCGATCTGCCTGCCGGTGGCCTACTACATGTGGCAGAGCGGCGGCGTGATGGCGGCCGTCGGGACCGCCGTCGGCCTGCTCGGCGTGACCGGCATCGGCGCCCTGCTCAGCCCGAAGTCGACCGCGGCCCTCTACGCTCCGCACGAGGGCTGAGCGCAGGGGGCCGCGGCCGCTGAGCGTCCGTCAGGACTACTCCTCCACCAGGAGCTTCTCCCGCAGCTGGGCCAGCGTGCGGGCGAGCAGCCGGGAGACGTGCATCTGCGAGATGCCCACCTCGGCGGCGATCTGCGACTGCGTCATGTTCCGGAAGAACCGCAGCACCAGGATCTTCTGCTCCCGGGGCGGCAGTTGGGCCAGCAGCGGCTTGAGCGACTCGCGGTACTCGACGCCCTCCAGTGCCTCGTCGGTGGCGCCCAGGGTGTCCGCGACGGCCGGCGACTCGTCGTCGCTGTCCGGCACGTCCAGGGACAGCGTGGAGTACGCGTTGGCGGACTCCAGGCCCTCCAGCACGTCCTCCTCGGAGATGCCCAGGTGCTCGGCCAGCTCGTGCACCGTGGGGGAGCGGCCGTGCCGCTGGGAGAGCTCGCTGGTCGCCGTGGTGAGCGACAGCCGCAGCTCCTGCAGCCGGCGCGGCACCCGCACCGCCCAGCCCTTGTCGCGGAAGTGCCGCTTGATCTCGCCGACGATCGTCGGCGTCGCGTAGGTGGAGAACTCGACCCCGCGTTCGTGGTCGAACCGGTCCACCGACTTGATCAGCCCGATCGTGGCGACCTGGGTCAGGTCGTCCAGCGGCTCGCCCCGGTTGCGGAACCGTCTGGCCAGGTGCTCCACGAGCGGGATGTGCATGCGCACCAGCTGGTTGCGCAGCTCGACGCGCTCCGGGGAGCCTTCGGGCAGCGCGGACAGCCGGACGAACAGGGCCCGGGCGGCCTCGCGGTCCGGCGCGCCGGAGCGGTGCGGGGCCTGGGCGGGCACCGCACCGCGCAGCGCCTCGGCCGCGCCGTCCTCGGGGGACGGCGGGGGCGAGGGTGTCTGCGACGGGTCGGACGTCGGCTCGGTCGGCTGGCTCATCCGGTGGGCGTCCTTCGGGTGCGCTTCGTCGTTGTCGGCGAGGCCGGGAACGCTCGCCTGGGTCGGTACGGCAGGGCCCGCCGTCGCGAGGCCGGTACGGTCCAGATCACTCACGGCCATTCCCCCGTTCCGTTCCGGGAGCACCGGGGCCGTGGGGCGGCCCCGGATTCGTCTTGTCGGTCGTACCGCGGGTCGGGCGGTACCGGGAGCCGCCCGCCGGCCCGGGTGGGGTGCCGGGCGGACGGCCCATGTGCGGTGCTGCTGCTGCGGCGCTAATGGGCGCTGGAACCGCCGCGCTTCTTGTGCAGGCTGATCGACACGGTGTTGTCCTCGCCGACCGAGGACTCCACCTCGCCGGCCAGCGCCGAGAGCACCGTCCAGGCGAAGGTGTCCCGCTCCGGGGCCCGGCCGTCAGTGGTCGGGGCGGAGACGATGACCTTGAGCGAGTCGCCCACCAGCCGGAACTCGCAGGAGAGGACCGAGCCGGGCACCGCCTGCTGGAGCAGGATGGCGCAGGCCTCGTCCACCGCGATCCGGAGGTCCTCGATCTCGTCCAGCGTGAAGTCCAGCCGGGCCGCGAGCCCCGCCGTCGCTGTTCGCAGCACCGAGAGGTAGGCCCCCGCCGCGGGCAGCCGGACCTCCACGAAGTCCTGCACTCCGGGCTCGCCGTCGATCTGGGACACCCTCACCTCCTGGGTGACGCGCTGTGCTTCCGGGCCGGTGGCCGCGGCACTGTCTGTTGCTTGGCTCAACTGCTTCGCCCCAACTGTCCAGAGGGGTGGTGCGGTACGTACCGGTCATACCCCTTCGGGGGTCTCCGGACGCCGCGCATCCGCACGAGACGTTACCGCTTTTGCACCCGGTGTGGGAGTCACTCATGGTAAGCCCTCGCGACACAGGGTGGCAGTGGCTTGACGCCACTGCCGGGAATCCCCGGAAGTCAGCGGGCGCCGGCGGCGGAGAGCGCCTCGTCGGTGAGCCGGAAGACGCTCCAGCCGTCCATCGGCACCGCGCCGAGCGACTTGTAGAAGTTGATCGAAGGCTCGTTCCAGTCGAGCACCGACCACTCCACCCGCGAGTAGCCGCGCTCGACGGCGATCCGCGCGAGCTCCAGCAGGAGCGCCTTGCCGTGGCCGCCGCCGCGGGCCTCCGGGCGGACGTAGAGGTCCTCCAGGTAGATCCCGTGGGTCCCGCGCCAGGTCGAGAAGTTGAGGAACCAGACCGCGAAGCCGACCGGCTCGCCGGTGGTGTCGTCCTCGGCGATCATGCCGAACAGCGCCGGGTGGGCGCCGAACAGCGCGTCGCGCAGTCCCTCCTCGGTGGCCACCGCCTCGTGCGGGGCCTTCTCGTACTCCGCGAGTTCGCGGATCATGGCGTGGATGACCGGGACATCGGTGACTACGGCGGTGCGGATCATATGGCGAGCCTACTTGGCCGGTTCGGTCTCGTCCCAGGCCTGGATCGACGTCTGGTCGACGATCCGGCCGTCCCGCAGGTCGGCGATCGAGCTGACCAGGACCCGGACCCCGTCGGGGTACTGGCAGGACTCCATGAAGGCGAGGTGGTCGCCCTGGAGCACCACCTGCTCCAGCTTGTGGGTCATCTCCCGGCCGTAGAGGTCGCTCAGCATCGCGCCGATCTCGTCCCGGCCGTGCATCACCAGGGGGTGGCTGGGCTGGGTCTTGCGGTCGACCATGCGCAGTTCGGCGTCGTCCGCGTAGAGCGACAGCAGGGCGTCCGCGTCGCTGCGCTCGATGCCCTCGCGCAGTGCCGTGGTGTCGAAGGCGGACGGCGCGGCCATGGTGGTCATCTCTCGCTCCTCCGGTCGGTTCCGTCGGCTCGTACCTCCGAGCGTACGCCCGCCCCGGCGGCCCGCCCGGCGGCTTCCGGGGCCCGTCGCCGGCCCTGTGCCGCCGCCCTATGCCGCCGCCCGATGTCGTCGGCCGGTGGCGGAAACGCGGCCGCCCCCGTCCGGCATGCGGACGGGGGCGGCCGAGGGAGGCTGATCCGGGATCAGGCCTGCTTGGTCTCCCAGAAGATCTTGTCGACCTCGGCGATGAGGTCGAGCAGCGCCTGGCCGGTGGCCGGGTCGGTCGACGCCTTGGCGGCCGAGGCGGCCTTCAGGGTGTCGTTGATCAGCTGGTGCAGCTGCGGGTACTTCTCGAAGTGCGGGGCCTTGAAGTAGTCGCTCCACAGCACCGAGATGTGGTGCTTGACGGCCTCGGCGCGCTGCTCCTTGATGATGATGGCGCGGGCGCGGAAGTGCGGGTCCTCGTTGGCCTGGTACTTCTCCTGGGTGGCCTTCACCGACTCGGCCTCGAGCTTGGCCTGCGCCGGGTCGTAGACGCCGCAGGGCAGGTCGCAGTGGGCGTGGGCGGTGGCGCGCGGTGCAAACAGACGAGAGAACATGGGAGTCCTTCCTTAGATCGTCTTCCCGCGCCCGAGATTACCCTTCCGATCCCCGGGTTTCGCGGCCGGGCGGCGGGCCTAGGGCAAAAGGCGGAGCCGCAACCTGCCCAATCCGGACATCGGCGGGCGGCCGCCGGTGCGGCAGACTGGGACGCGGTGGCCGGGAGGAGGATGCGTGACACGGATGACGGAACCGGAGGACGGCGTCCCGGGGGGCGGCGCACCGTTCGGGCTGATCGACGTGGCGGGGCCGTCGATGGTGCCGACGCTGCGCGAGGGCGACCAGCTGCTGGTCCGCTACGGCGCGCGGATCCGGCCCGGCGCGGTGGTGGTGTTCCGCCACCCGTTCCAGCAGGACCTGCTGGTGGTGAAGCGGGCCACCGAGCGCCGGCCGAAGGGCTGGTGGCTGCTCTCCGACAACCGGCCGGTCGACAGCGACAGCCGCAGTTACGGCGCCGTCCCGGACGAGCTGGTGCTCGGCCGGGTGCTGCTGCGGCTGCGGCCCCGCCCGGTCTGGCTGGCCCCGGGGCGCCGGCTGGAACGCCTGCTGCTCACCGGTCCGCTGGCCCGGGTGCCCGGGCTGGCCCGCCGGCTCGGCGTCTGGGCCGACCCGGACGGCCTCTGACCGCGGACGGCCCCCGGCGGCCCGCGGTCCCGGATCCGCCTCAGCCCTGGTCGGCCCCGGTGGCCGCGTCCTGGGCCTCCTGGCGCTTGCGCGCCCGGTACGCGGCGACGTTGGCGCGGGTGGCGCAGCGGTCGGAGCAGTACCGCCGGGAGCGGTTGGTGGAGGTGTCGAGGTAGGCGTTGCGGCAGGGCGCGGCCTGGCAGATGCCGAGCCGGTCGGCGCCCAGCTCGGTCAGGTGGACCGCCAGCCCCATGCAGGCGACGGCGCTGAAGTGCGCGGTGGCGGTCGCCGAGTTGTCGGCGAGGTGCAGGTGCCAGCGCGGCCGCCCGGCGTCGTCCAGGTAGTCGTGCCCGGAGACCAGCGGGCTGACGGGGTACTCCATCAGCAGGCTGTTGAGCAGGTCGACGCCGCGGACCTCGTCCCCCTCGGCGGCGGCCTCGAACACGCCGCGCAGCCTGGTCCGGACGGCCCGCAGCCGGGGCAGGTCCGACTCGTCGGCGAGCGCGGCGGCCCGCGACGACTCCGAGAACAGTGCGCGCACCGCGTCCACCGAGGTCAATGAGTCGGTGCCGCGCTCGGGCTCCTCGGTGTTCACCAGCCGAACGGCCAGATCGGCGTACGAGGCGAGCTCCACGGTGGTCCTTCCAAACAACATCGGTAACGGGCTGACTGCTTCCAGCCTATTACCCGGGTGGGCAAAACGTCGGCGCCCGGCAGGACCGGCCTGCCGGGCGCCGACGGGAAGGTGCGCTCAGAGCACCTTGGACAGGAAAGCGCGGGTGCGCTCGTGCTGCGGGTCGGTGAGCACCTCGCGGGGGTTGCCGGACTCGACGACGACGCCGCCGTCCATGAAGACCAGCGCGTCGCCGACCTCACGGGCGAAGCCCATCTCGTGGGTCACCACGATCATCGTCATGCCCTCCTCGGCGAGGCCGCGCATGACGTCCAGCACCTCGCCGACCAGCTCCGGGTCGAGCGCCGAGGTGGGCTCGTCGAAGAGCATCAGCTTCGGCTTCATGGCGAGGGCGCGGGCGATCGCGACGCGCTGCTGCTGGCCGCCGGAGAGCTGGGACGGGTAGTTCTTCGCCTTGTCGGAGAGCCCGACCCGCTCCAGCAGGGCCATGCCGCGCTCCCGGGCGGCGGCCTTGGACTCGCCCTTCACCTGCACCGGCGCCTCGGTGATGTTCTCCAGGGCGGTCATGTGCGGGAAGAGGTTGAAGCGCTGGAAGACCATGCCGATGTCCCGCCGCTTGAGCGCGACCTCGCGGTCCCTGAGCTCGTAGAGCTTGTCGCCCTTGCGCCGGTAGCCGACCAGCTCGCCGTCGACGGACAGCAGCCCGCCGTTGATCTTCTCCAGGTGGTTGATGCACCGCAGGAAGGTCGACTTGCCGGAGCCGGACGGGCCGATCAGGCAGAACACCTCGCGCGGCTTGACCTCCAGGTCGATGCCCTTGAGCACCTCGACCAGGCCGTACGACTTGCGCACGCCCTCGGCCTTGACCATCGGCTCGCCGAGGACCGCGTCCTGGGGGGCCTTGCTCAGGTCGGTCATGCGTGACCACCTCCCTCGAGCCCCGGGACCACGTCGTGGTCGGCCTTCGGGGCCGGCTTGCCGCGGAACAGGCCGCGAAGCCGCTGGAGCGGAGTCGGCGGCAGCGTCCTGGTGGTACCCCGAGCGTAGTACCGCTCGACGTAGTACTGCCCGATGGTCAGTACGGAGGTCAGGAACAGGTACCAGAGGCTGACGGTGATCAGCAGCGGGATGGTCTGGAAGGTGCGCGAGTAGATGTTCTGCCCGGCCCGGAACAGCTCCTCCAGCGCGATGACGCTGACCAGCGAGGTGGTCTTGAGCATCGAGATGGTCTCGTTGCCGGTCGGCGGGATGATCACCCGCATGGCCTGCGGCAGGACGATCCGGCGCATGGTCGCGAAGCGGCTCATGCCGAGCGCGTGGGACGCCTCGGTCTGCCCCTCGTCCACCGACTGGATGCCGCCGCGGACGATCTCCGCCATGTACGCGGCCTCGTTGAGGCCGAGGCCGAGCAGGGCCGCGGTGAACACCGGGATCAGCGTGTTGGTCGACTCGGACCAGAACTCGGGGCCGAACGGGATGCCGATCGACAGCCGGGGCCACAGCGCGCCCATGAAGTTCCAGAACACCAGCTGGACCAGCACGGGGGTGCCGCGGAAGACCCAGATGTAGAACCACGCGGTGCCGGACAGCAGCGGGTTCGGCGACAGCCGCATCACCGCGAGGATGATGCCGCCGGCCACGCCCATGATCATGGACAGCGCGGTGAGCTCGAGGGTCACACCGAGGCCGTGCAGGATGCTGGAATCGAAGAGGTAGGTGTTGACGACATCCCACTGGAACGCGGGATTGAAGATCAGGGCGTGGAGCAGCATCGCCGCGAGGACCGCGACGACGACGGCTCCGGCCCACCGGCCGGGGTGGCGGACCGGGACGGCCTTGAAGGTTTCGGGCCGTCCCGGGTGCGCCTTCCCCTGATCGGAATGGTTCACAGTGGCCTCAGGGGGGTGGGGAACTGGCGAGGGGTCAGCTGGTGGCGCCGTTGATCTGGGACTGGTTGATCGAGCCCGCCTGGACGCCCCACTTGTCCAGGATCGCCTTGTAGGTGCCGTCGTCCATCAGCGACTGGACGGCGCCCTGGACGGGCTTGGCGAGTGCGGAGCCCTTGGCCAGGGCGATGCCGTACGGCGCCTTGCCCTCGACCGTGCCGAGCTGCTCCAGCTGGCCGTTGGTCTGCTTGATCGCGTAGTCGATGACCGGGGAGTCGGCCAGCATGACCTGGTCGCGCCCGGAGACCACCGCCTGGGTGACGTCGGTCTGCAGGTCGAACTTGTCGCCGTCGTTGGGCACCGGGGGCTTGCCGGCCGCGACGCACGCCGGGTTGATGACGTCCTTGATCTGGTCGGCCTGGGTGGTGCCGGTCTGGACGGCGATCTTCTTCCCGCACAGGTTGTTCGGGTCGATGTTGTCCGGGTTGCCCTTCTTGACCGCCGCGCTGGTGCCCGCGAGGAAGTAGGTCACCATGTCGACGGTGGCCTCGCGCTCCTTGTTGTCGGTCAGGGAGCTCATGGCCAGCTGGAACTTGTTCGCCTGGATGCCGGGGATGATCGCGGTGAACGGCGAGTTCTGGACCTCGACCGGAATGCCCAGCTTCTGGCCGATGGCGTTGGCCAGGTCCACGTCCATGCCGATGATCTTGCCCGAGGAGTCCTGGTACTCGTTGGGCGCGTACGAGGCGTCGGCGGCCACAAC
>NZ_JBEYVJ010000143.1:0-18140 GCF_040643935.1 Kitasatospora sp. NPDC047058
GAGTGGGCGAGTCCCCGCCCCGAGCCGAAGGGGCGCGCCGGTGCCGAAAGGGAGAAGCGAGGACGCCCTGAGGGACGAAGGGCGTTGGAGCGCCGACCGTCGGCACCGGGCCAGAGCGCCCCGGAGGCGAGTGGGCGAGTGACCGACATTAACCGACAGGTCACGAAGCATTCGTGATCGTGAAACACCGGAGCGGCAGATTTGGGGCCATGGAGCACACGGAGCAGCTGACGACGACCGGAACGACGAAGAACCCGACGCCGACCCCCTCCCGTGCCCAGCGGCGCGGTGCCCGCACCCACAGGTGGCGCCGCGACACCGTGGAGCTCGCCGCGGTGTTCCTCTCGGTGACCGCGGCCGACCTGGTGGCCAAGGTCGTGGTGCACGGGCCGGAGGGGCCGGTGGTGCTCGCGACCTCCGCGGTGGCCCTGGTGGCGACGGCGGTCTTCCACAGCTGGTGGTCGCACCGCCACCAGCTGCACGGGCCGCCGGCCCCGGACGCGCCCGCACCCCCGGCCGCCGCGGACGGGCCGCAGCCGTCGGAGGAGCCGGCGAAGGAGCCGTTGCAGGGCCCGCTGCACGACTTCGAGCAGACCTCGCTCTGGCGGGTCCGCACCACCGTGCAGGACTCCCCCGGCAGCCTGGCCCGGGTGTGCACGGCCTTCGCGGAGCAGCAGGTCAACATCGTCTCGATGCAGTCGCACCCGCTGCCGGAGGGCGCGGTGGACGAGTTCTTCGTCCGCGCGCCGCGTTCGCTCACCCGGGCCGACCTGGCCGCGCTGGTGGCGGCGGCGGGCGGGCACGACATCTGGAGCGCCCCGGCCGACGCGCACGACCTGGTGGACGTGCCCACCCACGTGCTGGCGCTGGCGACCCGGACCGCGCTGGACGCCGCCGAGCTGCCGATCGCGCTGCGGCAGCTGTTCGGCCAGTGCACCATCCGGCAGTACCCGGGCGCGGCCGGGCGCGGCGTCGCCGGGGTGGACGGGCACGTGATGCGGCTGCCGGTGCCCTCCGGTGACCTGATCGAGCTCAGCCGCCCGCAGCTGCCCTTCACCCCGACCGAGTTCGCCCGGGCGCAGGCCCTGGTCGAGCTGGACACCCTGCTCGGCCCCCGGGTGCCGGACGTCTCGGCCCGGCTGACCCTGCCCGCCGGGGCCGACCTGACCGTCCGGCGCGCGGACGCGGGCGACAAGGCGGCGGCGCTGGCGATGCACCGGCGCTGCTCCTCCGACACGCTGCGCAAGCGGTACCACGGCCCGGTCCGGGACGCCGACCGTTACCTGGAGCACCTGCTGGACGCCCGGCACGGCCAGGCGCTCACGGTGGAGGCCGCGGACGGGCGGCTCGTCGCCCTCGGGCACCTGATGTGGGACGACGACAGCGCCGAGGTCGCGGTGCTGGTCGAGGACGCCTGGCAGCGGCGCGGGCTGGGGCTGGACCTGATGCGGCGGATGTCGGCGCTGGCGCTGGAGGCCGGCGTGGAGACGGTGTACGCCGTCACCCAGTCCTCCAACACCGGGCTGATCGCGACCATGCGCAAGCTGGCCGCGCCGCTGGACTACCAGGTCGAGGAGGGCACCCTGGTGATCACCGCGCACCTGGCCGAGGCGGCCGAGGAGCTTCCGGTCCCCTGGCCGACCCGGCCAGGCAGGTAAGCGTTTCTTCACCACATCCTCACGGCATGCTCCCGGGCCGGACGGCGACCCCGCCGTCCGGCCCGGGTGCGTGCGGCCCACCAGGGAACCACCGGACCGGGAATCGGCGTCCCCGGCGACGTACGGCCCGTCCGTACACCGCCTTTTCTGACGCACTGTCAGTGTTCACCGGGAGTCGCCGCCGGGGCCGTCGCAGCAGGCGGCGCGGGGTCCGGAGCGTCGACCCCGGCGGTGGAGTCGGTAGGCTGGCCCCGTCCCCGCCGCCCGACGGCTCGTTATCCGGCCCCGGGCGGTGCCGCAGCAAGGAGGAACCACTGAGCATGGCAGGCACCGAATCGGAGCCCACAGGCGCACGCGACGCCTCCCTGCCGGCCCGCGCCAAGATCGCGGTCACGGCCGGCCGGGTGGCCGCCGCCGTGTCCCGCAAGGCCGGCCGCGGAAGCGGCTCGGTGATCGGCGGCAAGGTCGCCCTCAAGCTCGACCCCGATCTGCTCGCCACTCTCGCCGACCACCTCGACGTGGTCCTGGTCAGCGCCACCAACGGCAAGACCACGACCACCCGCCTGATCGCCGAGGCGCTGCGCGCCGCCGGCCCGGTGGTCTCCAACGCCCTGGGCGCCAACATGCCGGCCGGCATCACCTCCGCCCTGGCCGGCGGCTCGGACGCCCGCTTCGGCGTCATCGAGGTGGACGAGAAGTACCTGGCCGGCGTCGCCCGCGACACCCGCCCGAAGGCGATCGCCCTGCTCAACCTCTCCCGCGACCAGCTCGACCGCGCCGCCGAGACCCGGATGATGGCCGAGAAGTGGCGCGAGGGCCTCCAGGACACCGAGGCCGTGGTCATCGCCAACGCCGACGACCCGCTGGTGACCTGGGCCGCCTCCTCCTGCAAGAAGGTGGTCTGGGTGGCCGCCGGCCAGGCCTGGAAGGAGGACGCCTGGTCCTGCCCCGCCTGCGGCGGCGTGATGCAGCGCCCGGGCGACGACTGGTTCTGCCAGGACTGCGGCTTCCGGCGCCCCAACCCGCACTGGGCGCTCCAGGGCACCCACGTGATCGACCCGCAGCGCGGCGCCTGGCCGATCCAGCTGCAGCTGCCCGGCCGCGCCAACCTGGCCAACGCCACCAGCTCCGCCGCGGTCGCGGCCGTCTTCGGGGTCGCCCCGCAGGTCGCGCTGGAGCGGATGCAGTCGGTGACGGCCGTGGCCGGCCGCTACGACGTCGTCCAGTACCAGGGCCGCGACATAAGGCTGCTGCTGGCCAAGAACCCGGCCGGCTGGCTGGAGACCTTCTCGCTGATCGACGGCCCGCCGGCCCCGGTCATCCTGTCCGTCAACGCGCTGGACGCCGACGGCACCGACACCTCCTGGCTCTGGGACGTCGACTACGAGCGGCTCGCCGGGCACCCGGTGTTCGTCATGGGCCAGCGCAAGCTGGACCTGGCCGTCCGCCTCGAGGTCGCCGGGCTGCAGTTCCACGTCGTGGACTCGCTGGAGCAGGCCGTCCGGATGGCCCCGCCCGGCCGGATCGAGGCGATCGCCAACTACACCGCCTTCCAGCAGCTGCGGAAGGTCGTGGCCGGCTGATGCCGGCCCAGCAGCCCCATCGAATGAGCGTGACGGAAGGCCTTCGAGGATGAGTGAGAGCAGCCTGCGCGTGGTCTGGGTCTACCCGGACCTGCTCAGCACGTACGGCGACCGGGGCAACGCCCTGGTCGTGGAGCGCCGGGCCCGCCAGCGCCACCTCAACGTGACGCGGATCGACGTCCGCTCCGACCAGGCGATCCCCACCAGCGGGGACATCTACCTGATCGGCGGCGGCGAGGACCGTCCGCAGCGGCTGGCGGCCGAGCGGCTGCGGGCCGACAGCGGCCTGATCCGGGCCGCCGAGAACGGCGCGATCATCTTCGGCGTCTGCGCGGGCTTCCAGATCATGGGCCACGAGTTCATCAACGACCTCGGCGAGCGCGAGCCGGGCCTGGGCCTGCTCGACGTCTGGACCAGCCGCGGCGAGGGCGCCCGGTGCGTCGGCGACGTGCTGGCCGACGTCGACCCGCGGCTCGGCCTGCCGCAGCTGACCGGCTTCGAGAACCACCAGGGCGTCACCCAGCTCGGCCAGGGCGTCCAGCCGTTCGCCACCGTCACCGTCGGCCGGGGCAACGGCACCGGGGACGGCAGCGAGGGTGCCTGGCGGGACACCGTCTTCGGCACCTACCTGCACGGCCCGGTGCTGGCGCGCAACCCCGCCGTCGCCGACATGCTGATCAAGCTGGCGCTGGACGTCAACGCCCTGCCGCCGGCCGACACCACCTGGTACGACGCGCTGCGCGCCGAGCGCATCGCGGCCACGACGCGCCCCGCGTAGTACGCCCCCCGGCCCGTCCGCTCCCACCGGTTGCCCGCGATGCGGGCACCTGGTCCACGGGCGGGCCGGAACGTACGACAATGGGGCTGCCGGCTGCACACCCTCCTCGGCAGCAGGCTGCACTTCCGCGCGGGGGCGCCGACGGCGCCGCTCCCGCGTCGGCTCCTGCCCGGCCGGACGCAGGCGCCGTATGCTCGACCCCGCGGCCGTTCCGGGTCTTTTCCCCGGACCGGCCGGTCCCTTCACCCCACGGTCGACTCCCCGCCACCACGGCGTGGAACGGCGCCGCTACGGTGACGGTTCGTCGCACCAGCCTGTAGTCCGGCCGTTCCTCGGTTCTGCTCGGGAGTTGCAAAACTATGCGTATTGGAGTGCTGACCAGCGGCGGTGACTGCCCCGGCCTGAACGCGGTGATCCGATCCGTGGTCCACCGGGGGGTGGTCGACCACGGCGACGAGATCATCGGGTTCGAGGACGGCTGGCGCGGTTTCCTGGAGGGCCACCACCGGCCCCTGACCCTGGACTCGGTGAGCGGCATCCTCGCCCAGGGCGGCACCATCCTCGGATCCTCGCGGGTCCAGCCGAGCCACCTGCGCGACGGCGTCGAGCGCGCCAAGCGGTACTGCGCGGACCTCGGCCTGGATGCGGTGATCCCGATCGGCGGCGAGGGCACCCTCAAGGCCGCCAAGCTGATGAGCGATGCCGGCCTGCCGATCGTCGGCGTGCCGAAGACGATCGACAACGACATCGCCGCCACCGACGTGACCTTCGGCTTCGACACCGCCGTCTCGGTCGCCACCGAGGCCCTGGACCGGCTGAAGACCACGGCCGAGTCCCACCAGCGCGTCATGGTCGTCGAGGTCATGGGCCGCCACACCGGCTGGATCGCGCTCAACGCGGGCATGGCCGCCGGCGCCCACGCGATCGTCGTCCCGGAGCGCCCGTTCCACATCGACAAGCTCACCGCCGTCGTCCGCGAGCGCTTCGACCGGCAGAAGAAGTTCGCGATCGTGGTCTGCGCCGAGGGCGCCAAGCCCGAACCCGGCACCATGCACTGGGAGGAGGGCAGCAAGGACATCTACGGCCACGAGCGGTTCACCGGCATCGCCACCCAGCTCTCCCGCGAGCTGGAGCACCGGCTCGGTAAGGAGGCCCGCCCGGTGATCCTCGGCCACACCCAGCGCGGCGGCACCCCGACCGCGTACGACCGGGTGCTCGCCACCCGGTTCGGCTGGCACGCCGTGGAGGCCGTCCACAAGGGCGCCTTCGGCCACATCACCGCGCTGCAGGGCACCAACATCAACCTGGTGCCGCTCGCCGAGGCCGTCGCCGAGCTGAAGACGGTGCCGCAGGACCGCTACCTCGAGGCCGAGACGGTCATCTGACCCGCCCCTCGCCACCCCGGCCCCCGAGCACCCGCCCGGGGGCCGGTGTCGTTCCCGCCCGGCGCGCCGTCCCACGCATTAGCGTGACCGGTGGACCAGACCACCACCGGAAGGGACCGGCCGATGGAGATCCTCGCGTACGGTGTGCAGGCCGACGAGCGGCCGCTGCTGGAGAAGGCGTTCGCGGGCCGGCACGAGCTGCGCTGCCTGGACGTCTTCCTCAACCGCGACACCGCTCCGCTGGCCGCCGGCTACCCGGCCGTGAGCAGCAGCGTCAACGCCGAGCTGGACGCCGGGACGCTCGCCCGGCTGGCCGCCGGCGGCACCAGGCTGGTCGCCCAGCGCTCCACCGGCTTCAACAACATCGACCTGGAGGCCGCCGCCGAGCTGGGCCTGACCGTCGGCCGGGTCTCCCACTACAGCCCGTACGCGGTCGCCGAACACGCCTGGGCCCTGGCGCTGGCCGTCAACCGGCGGCTCACCCGGGCCGCCAACCGCTCCCGCGAGTTCGACTTCCGGCTCGACGGCCTGCTCGGCCGCGACATCCACGGCATGACGGTCGGCGTGATCGGCACCGGCAAGATCGGCGAGTGCTTCGCCCGGATCGCCCACGGCTTCGGCACCGAGCTGCTGGGCTGGGACCTCGCCGAGAACCCGGCCTGCGTCGCGCTCGGCATGACCTACACCGAGCTGCCCGCGCTGCTCTCCCGCGCCGACCTGGTCAGCCTGCACGTCCCGCTGGTGCCGGACACCCGCCACCTGATCGACGCCGCCGCGCTGGCCCGGATGAAGGACGACGCCATCCTGGTCAACTCCAGCCGCGGCGGCCTGGTGGACAGCGCCGCCCTGGTCGAGACGCTGCGGGCCGGCCGGCTCGCCGGCGTCGGCCTGGACGTCTACGAGGAGGAGACCGGCGTCTTCTTCACCGACCGCTCCATCGAGGGCATCTCCGACGACGTGCTGGCCCGGCTGGTCACCTTCCCCCACGTGGTGGTCACCTCGCACCAGGCGTACTTCACCAGCACCGCCGTCGGCCAGATCATCGACGCCACCGTCCGCAACGTCGACGACTTCGCGGCCGGCCGGCGCAACGAGAACACCCTCGTCCCGGCCGTCCACCCGTGACCTAGCCGCGTGGTGCGGTGACCCGCTGCACGGCGTGGACGACGGCCGTGCGGTGCCGGGCCAGCCGGTGCGTCGGCCATGAGCTGCTTCCGCCGGTCCCGCTCATGCCGTCCGCGGCGGTGAACCAGGCCTGGGCCAGGGCCAGGACGAGGGCGAGCAGGTCGGCCGGGTCGAGGTCCGCGTTGATCCGGCCCTGCTGCTGGGCCGTCGCCACGGCCGCGTACTTGGCGCGGTAGGCGGCGGCCTCCAGGTCGGTGGCACCCGGACGCTCCAGCTGCTTCCAGGTGAGCAGCCGTGCCAGGTCGGGTTGGGCGACCAGGAGGTCGAAGACCTGTCCCGCGTAGTCGGGGAGGTTCTCGGCGTCGAAGGGCACGGTCTCCGCGCCCATGGCGAGCGCCCGCTGGATCACGGCGTCGAACAGTTGCTCCTTGTTGCCGAAGTAGACGTAGATCAGCCGTTTGTTCGCCCCGGCCGTCTCGGCGATGCGGTCCACCCGCGCGCCGGCGATGCCGTACGCGGCGAACTCGGCGAAGGCGGCGTCGAGGAGGCGGGCCTTGGTCGCGGCGGAGTCTCGTGCCATGCCACCACCCTAGCAAGTAACTATCCGGTTATTGACATCTTCGGAGAGCCTGTGCACTCTTGACCTATCCAGTTAGTTACATACGACCGGGACGACCGCGACACAAGGAAGATCACGATGGAACTCCGCACGCTCGGCAGCCAGGGCCTCACCGTCTCCGCGCAGGGACTCGGCTGCATGGGGATGAGCGCCTTCTACGGCACCACCGACGAGGCCGAATCGCTGGCCACCATCGACCGCGCCCTGGAACGGGGCGTGACCCTGCTCGACACCGCCGAGGGCTACGGCCCCTTCCTCAACGAGCAGCTCATCGGCAAGGCGCTCACCGGCCGGCGCGAGCAGGCCGTGATCGCCACCAAGACCGGGATCGAGTTCAGCGACGACGGCGTGTGGGGCGGCCTCAACGGGCGCCCCGAGTACATCCGCCGCGCCCTGGACCGCTCCCTGCGCCACCTGAACACCGACCACGTCGACCTCTACTACCTGCACCGCGTCGACCCCGCGGTGCCGGTCGAGGAGAGCGTCGGCGCCATGGGCGAGCTCGTGGCCGCCGGCAAGGTCCGCTACCTCGGCCTGTCCGAGGTGGCGCCGCAGACCATCCGCCGCGCCCACGCCGTCCACCCGCTGACCGCGGTCCAGACCGAGTACTCGCTCTTCGAGCGCGGCATCGAGCACGACGGGGTCATGGCCACCCTGGCCGAGCTCGGGATCGGCCTGGTCGCCTACTCCCCGCTCGGCCGCGGCTTCCTCTCCGGCGCGATCACCAGCCCGGACGACTTCGCCGCCGACGACTTCCGCCGCACCGACCCCCGCTTCCAGGGCGAGAACTTCGACCGCAACCTGGCCGTGGTCGACGAGGTCCGCCGGATCGCCGCCGCCGGGAACGTCACACCCTCCCAGCTGGCCCTCGCGTGGGTCCTGCACCGGGGCGCGGTCGCCATCCCCGGCACCAAGCGCCGCCGCTACCTGGAGGAGAACATCGCCGCCTCCACCGTGACGATCACCCCGGACGACCTCGCCGCCATCGACGCGGTCGCCCCGCACGGGATCGTCTCCGGCGACCGCTACGCCCCCGAGCTGATGCAGACCCTCAACGGCTGAGCACCGGGCGCGCCGTACCCGCCGCCGCGGCCCGGCGCCCCCCGCGGCGGCGGGTACCGGAACGGGCGGGCGGCCCGCCGTCCGGCGGGGCGCCCGGGAGCGGCGTGCCTCCGGCCCGAGAATGCGTCCATGGTTGACAGCACCGGCGTATCGGAAGACCCGCCCGAGCAGGGCGGTGCGGCGAGACTGGTCCTGCTGACGCTGGCGTCGGCGCAGTTCGTGATGGCGCTCGACAGCTCCGTGATGAACGTGTCGATCGCGACGGTGGCGCAGGACGTGGGCACCTCGGTGACCGGGATCCAGGGCGCGATCACCGCGTACACGCTCGTGATGGCCATGCTGATGATTCCCGGCGGCAAGGTCGGGGCGATCATCGGCCGCAAGCGCGCCTTCCTGGCCGGCTGCGTGATCTACGGCGTCGGCTCGCTGACGACGGCGGTCGCCCCGAACCTGCCGGTGCTCCTGCTGGGCTGGTCCTTCCTGGAGGGGGCCGGCGCGGCGTTGATCCTCCCGGCGATCGTGGCGCTGGTCGCGGGGAACTTCGCCGAGCGGAGGCGTCCGGCCGCGTACGGGCTGGTGGCGGCCGCCGGGGCGATCGCGATCGCGCTCGGGCCGCTCATCGGGGGCATCGCGACGACGTACTTCTCCTGGCGCTGGGTGTTCGTGGGGGAGGTGGTGGTCGTCCTCGGCATCCTCGTGCTGGCCCGTCCCATCGCCGACGCACCGCCCGACCGGCGCCCCCGCATCGACGTGACCGGCGCGGTGCTGTCGGCCCTCGGGCTCGGGGTCTTCGTCTTCGGCGTGCTCCGGTCGGACGAGTGGGGCTGGTTCATCCCGAAGCCGGGAGCGCCCTCCTGGTTCGGGCTCTCCCCGGTCGTCTGGCTGATGCTGGCGGGCCTGCTGGTGGTGTGGCTGTTCTTCCGCTGGGAGGACCACCTCATGAAGCAGCACCGGGAGCCGCTGGTCGACCTGACCATGCTGCACAACCGGCAGCTCACGGGCGGCCTCACGATGTTCTTCTTCCAGTACCTGATCCAGATGGGCGTGTTCTTCGTCGTACCGCTCTACCTGTCCGTCGCGCTCGGCCTCTCCGCGCTGGAGACGGGTGTCCGGATCATGCCCCTGTCGCTGACGCTGCTCGCGGCGGCGGTCGGCATCCCCCGCCTCTTCCCCGACGTGTCCCCGCGGCGGGTCGTCCGGCTCGGCCTGCTGGCGATGATCGCCGGTGCCGTCGTCCTGATGGCGGCCCTGGACCCCGGTTCGGGAGCGGAGGTCACCACCGTTCCGCTGCTGCTGGTCGGCCTGGGCATGGGCGCACTCGCCTCCCAGCTCGGGGCGGTCACCGTCTCGGCGGTCCCGGACGAGCAGAACGCCGACGTGGGAGGCGTCCAGAACACCGTCACCAACCTCGGCGCCTCGATCGGCACGGCCCTCGCCGGCTCGATCATGATCGCGGTGCTCACCTCCTCCTTCCTGGGCAACATCGAGCAGAACCCGGCCGTCCCCGACGAGGTCAAGACCCGGGCCACGGTCGAGCTCGCCGGAGGTGTCCCGTTCCTCTCGGACGCCCAGCTCCAGGCCGCACTCGACCAGTCCGGGGCGAACTCGGAGGTGACGCAGGCGGCGCTCGACGCCAACGCGGACGCCCGGATCGACGGCCTCAAGGTCGCCCTGGCCCTCCTCGCACTCATCGGGCTCACCGGGCTGTTCTTCGTGCAACGCATCCCCTCGGCGCAGCCCGGCGCGGCCCCGGGCCGGGGGGCGGGCGAATCGCCGGGGTAAGGCCCGCCTAGGCTGTTCCCGAACCAAAACGGGCGAACCGGACCCACCCAGGGGCCGCGCAGAGGGAAAGCAGGACCCGCCGATGGGCGACGGAATGTCAGGCATGCACCACCACGGCGGCATGCCGCGGCTCGGACCGTTCTCCCTCTCGAACGTCCTGACCTGGTCCCCCGACTGGGTGTTCCTGATCGGCAGCCTGCTCGCGCTGGCGCTCTACGGGGCGGGCGTGGTCCGGCTGTACCGGCGCGGCGACCGCTGGTCCGTCGGCCGGACCGTCGGCTGGGTGGCGGGCACCGGCTCGGTGATCCTGGTCACCTGCACCGGGCTGAACGACTACGGCATGGTGCTGTTCAGCGCGCACATGATGCAGCACATGGTGCTCTCCATGCTCTCGCCGATCCTGCTGCTGCTCGGCGCGCCGATCACGCTGGCGCTGCGCGCGCTGCGCCCGGCCGGCAAGGGCCGTCCGCGCGGGCCGCGGGAGCTGCTGGTGGCGCTGCTGCACAGCACCTACGTCAAGGTGGTCTCGCACCCGGCGTTCACCATCCCGCTGTTCATCGCGAGCCTCTACGGCGTGTATTTCACCCCGCTGTTCGACTTCCTGATGCAGTACCGCCTCGGGCACATCTTCATGATGGTGCACTTCCTCGCCACCGGGCTGGCGTTCTTCTGGCCGATCATGGGCGTGGACCCGGGCCCGAACCGGCCCGGCCACGTGATGCGGATCATCGAGCTGTTCATGGGGATGCCGTTCCACGCCTTCTTCGGCGTCGCGGTGATGATGGCCGCCCACCCGCTGGTGACCACCTTCACCGAGGACGGCGCCCCGCCCGGGACGGACCTGCTGGAGGACCAGAAGCTGGCCGGCGGGATCACCTGGGCGTTCGGCGAGATCCCGACCGCGATCGTGCTGATCGCGCTGGTCTACCAGTGGATGCGGTCCGAGCAGCGGCTGTCCCGACGCCGCGACCGCGCCGAGGACCGCAACGGCGACGCCGAGCTGGCGGCGTACAACGCGTACCTGGCCTCGCTGGACAAGCGCGGCCAGCGCCCGGCCCCGGCGGCCGACGCCGGCTGAGCCCGCCGCACCACCGAGGACCCCCCGCCCGACGCCCGGGCGGGGGGTCCGGCGTTTCCGGGGTCAGCCGTTCCGGGGTCCGGCGTTTCCGGTGGTCAGGCGGCCGGTCCGGCCTGGCGGGCCAGGCCGGCCACCAGGATGTCCAGGCCGAACTCGAACCGCTCGCCCTCGACGTTGCGGGTGAGGGCGGTCGCCATCGAGGTGATCATCGGGTAGCGGTCGACCGGGATCGTCGCGAAGTACCCGCGGACCTGGTCGGTGAACTCCTCGGAGTTCCCGCCGCCGCGGGTCGACGCCTCGAAGGTGGTCGCGGTGGTGTACAGGCCGAGCAGGTCCACCCCGTAGGCGGCCGTCTGCTCGTCCAGGCCGCCCGCCCGCAGCATGCCGAGCATGGCCTCGGCGATGTCCATCGCGTGCGGCGTCATCGGGACGTTGGCGACCACGGCGGCCTTGGCGAGGTCCCGGTGGCCGAGCAGGACGTCCCGCGAGCGGCGCAGCAGCCGCTTGATCTGGTCCTGCCAGTCGGCCGGGTCCGGCTGCTCCAGCTCGACCTCGGAGTAGGCGAGGTCGAGGACCAGCTCGATCAGCTCCTCCTTGTTGCCGACGTGCGCGTAGAGGCTGGCCGCGCCGGTGTGGAGCTCCTGGCCGACCCGGCGCATGCTCAGTGCGTCCATGCCCTCGGTGTCGACGATCCGCAGCGCGGCCTCGACGATCCGCTCACGGGTCAGCGGCTGGCGCCTCGACGTGCCCTGCTCCCTCGCCGGCCAGTGCGCCGACCAGCTCGAACGCGGGGCGGCACTGGTCATGGGGGGCTCCTTCGTGGTCGGCGACGGACCCCACACTACTTGACACGAACGCCGTTCCATGGGAGAACACTGTTCGTTGCGAAAAACAGTGTTCGTTCGGGCGAACGAGGTTCGCCCAGCTCCCAGCATCCGGAGAGCCCACCCATGACCAGTCAGACCCTCCCTCCCCCGGCCACCGGCACGGCCGCCGGGCCCGAACCGGCCGGCTACCGGCTGCGCTGGGCCGCGCTCGCCGTCATCCTGGCCGCCGAGGTGATGGACCTCCTCGACACCACGATCGTCGGCGTCGCCTCCCCCGCCATCCAGCGCGACTTCGGCGGCACCGAGGCACAGATCCAGTGGATCTCCGCCGCCTACACGCTCGCCTTCGCCGTCCTGCTGATCACCGGCGGCCGGCTCGGCGACCTCTTCGGCCGCAAACGCCTCTTCGTCACCGGCGCGGCCGGCTTCACCGCCGCCTCGGTGCTCTGCGCCGCCTCGGCCGGCGCGGGCACCCTGATCGCCGCCCGGACCGTCCAGGGCCTGTTCGCCGCCCTGCTGATCCCGCAGGGGCTCGGCCTGATCAAGGCGATGTTCCCGCCGAAGGAGGTCGGCGCCGCCTTCGGCCTGTTCGGCCCGGTCCTCGGGCTCTCCTCCGTCCTCGGGCCGACCCTGGGCGGCTACCTCACCGACGCCGACTGGTTCGGCACCGGCTGGCGGATGGTCTTCCTGATCAACCTGCCGCTCGGCCTGCTCGCGGTGCTCGCCGCGGTGAAGATCCTGCCCGCCAACCACACCACCCGCAGCGCCGGGGCCGGGCGGCTCGACCCGGTCGGCGTGCTGGTGCTCAGCGCCGCCGTGCTGCTGCTGGTCTACCCGCTGGTGCAGGGCCGCGAGCTCGGCTGGCCGCTCTGGACCTACCTGGCGATGGCCGCCTCGCTGCCGGTGCTCTGGCTCTTCACCGTCCATCAGCGCCGGGTGCTGCGGCGTGGCGGCACCCCGCTGATCGAGCCCTCGCTGTTCGCCAAGCGGGCCTTCACCTCGGCGCTCGCCACCGGGCTGGTCTTCTTCGCGGCGCTGTCCGGCCTGATGCTGACCTTCACCCTGTACCTGCAGCTCGGCCTCGGCTGGACCCCGCTGCACTCCGGCCTCAGCATGATCCCGCTCTCGCTCGGCATCGTGGCCGGCGCGGTCCTCTCCGGCGGTTTCCTCGGCCCCCGCTACGGCCGCCGGGTGCTGCACGCGGGCATGGCCGTGGCCACCGCGGGCGTGCTCGCGCTCTGGGCCTCGGTCGAACACTGGGCCGGCGGCCTGACCAGCTGGGAGCTGATCCCCGGCCTCGCGCTCACCGGCTTCGGCCTCGGCCTGATCATGGCGCCGTTCTTCGACATCGCCCTGGCCGGCGTCGAGGAGTCGGAGACCGGCTCGGCCTCCGGCGTGCTCAACGCCCAGCAGCAGCTGGGCGGCTCGATCGGCGTGGCGCTGCTCGGGACGGCCTTCTTCGGCTGGGCCGGAACGGACGGCTTCCGGCACGCGGCCGGCTGGACCTTCGGGCTCACCGCCGTCCTGCTGGCGCTCGCCTTCGCCGTCGCCTTCCTGCTCCCCCGCCAGGCGCGCCCGGAGGGCGGGCACTGATCCCGGCGGCCTCCGCGCCGTCCGGCCGACGAACCCCCGCCACCGGCGGGGGTTCCGGCTGGGGTTCCGGCGTCTAGGCTCGGAGACCATGCGCACCCTGTCGATCGTCGCCGTCCTGCTCGGCGGGTACGCCCTGCTCTGGCTGCTCGGCTTCCTCGGCTGGGCGCTGTACGACCGGCGGCGGCCGGACCCCGCCGGGACCGACTTCCTCGTCGTGCTGGGCGCCGGGCTGGACGACTGCGAGCCCGCCCCGCTGCTGGCCGCCCGGCTGGAGGAGGCGCTCGCCCGGTACACCGCCGAGGAGGCCGCCGGCCACGCACCGCTGCTGCTGGTCACCGGTGGCAAGGGCCCGCTCGACGCGTGCACCGAGGCCGCCGCGATGGCCCGCTGGCTGACCGCCCGGGGTGTGCCCGCCGAACGGGTCCGGCGCGAGGAGCGGGCCGCGAACACCACCGAGAACCTGCGCTTCAGTGCGGCGCTGATGGCCGCCGAACGGCCCGGCTACCGCTGCACCGTGGTCACCAGCGGGTTCCACGTCCCCCGCTCGGCGCTCGCCGCCCGCCGGGCCGGCGTCCCCGGCCGGGTGGCCGGCGCGGACGGGCTGCTGGCGCACGGCCCGTACCCGCTGCTGCGCGAGGTGGTCGCGACGGCGCTGCTCTACCCGCGGGCCAACGGCGCGGCCGTCCTGCTGCTGGCCGGGGCCGGCGCACTGCTCGGCCTCACCTGAACCGCCGTGCGGCCCGGAAGAGCGCGGGCCGCACGGCGGCACGGGAAGGCCCCCGGGTCCGCACACACGGACCCGGGGGCCTCCCGGTACCTCAACCCGGCTGTGGTCAGCCGAGGTTGGCCAGCGCCTCGTTGAAGGTCTTCGACGGACGCATCACGGCCGCGGCCTTGGCCGGGTCCGGCTGGTAGTAGCCACCGAGGTCGACGGCCGAGCCCTGGACGGCGATCAGCTCGTCGACGATGGCCTGCTCCTGCGAGGTCAGCGCCTCGGCCAGGCCCGCGAACGCCTGGGCCAGCTCGGCGTCGGCGGTCTGCGCGGCCAGCTCCTGGGCCCAGTACATGGCCAGGTAGAAGTGGCTGCCGCGGTTGTCGATGCCGCCGAGGCGGCGGCTCGGCGACTTGTCCTCGTTGAGGAAGGTGCCGGTGGCGCGGTCCAGCGTGTCGGCCAGCACCTGGGCGCGGGCGTTGCCGGTGCTGGTGGCGAGGTGCTCGAAGCTGGCGGCCAGCGCGAAGAACTCGCCCAGGCTGTCCCAGCGCAGGTAGTTCTCCTTGACCAGCTGCTGGACGTGCTTCGGGGCCGAGCCGCCGGCGCCGGTCTCGAACAGGCCACCGCCGTTGATCAGCGGGACGACCGACAGCATCTTGGCGCTGGTGCCCAGCTCCAGGATCGGGAAGAGGTCGGTCAGGTAGTCACGCAGCACGTTGCCGGTCACCGAGATGGTGTCCTCGCCGCGGCGGATGCGCTCCAGCGAGAACTTGGTGGCCTCGACCGGGGACTTGATCTCGATCTGCAGGCCGGTGGTGTCGTGCTCCGGCAGGTAGGTCTTGATCTTCTCGATCAGGACGGCGTCGTGCGCGCGGCTCTCGTCCAGCCAGAAGACGGCCGGGCTGCCGGTGGCGCGGGCGCGGGTGACGGCCAGCTTGACCCAGTCGCGGATCGGCAGGTCCTTGGTCTGGCAGGCGCGGAAGATGTCGCCGGCCTGGACCTCCTGCTCCAGCACGACGTTGCCCTCGGTGTCGACCAGGCGGACGGTGCCGGCGGCCGCGATCTCGAAGGTCTTGTCGTGGCTGCCGTACTCCTCGGCCGCCTGGGCCATCAGACCGACGTTCGGCACCGAGCCCATGGTGGCCGGGTCGAAGGCGCCGTGGGCGCGGCAGTCGTCGATGACGGCCTGGTACACGCCGGAGTAGCTGCTGTCCGGCAGCACGGCGAGGGTGTCGGCCTCGTTGCCGTCCGGGCCCCACATGTGGCCGGAGGTGCGGATCATGGCCGGCATCGAGGCGTCGACGATGACGTCGCTCGGCACGTGCAGGTTGGTGATGCCCTTGTCCGAGTCGACCATGGCCAGGGCCGGGCCGTCGGCCAGCTCGGCCTCGAACGAGGCCTTGATCTCCTCGCCCAGGTGCGGCACCTTGTCCAGGCCCGCGAGGATGCCGCCGAGGCCGTTGTTCGGGTTCAGGCCCGCGGCGACCAGCACCTCGCCGTACTTGGCGAAGGTGGCCGGGAAGAAGGCGCGGACCACGTGGCCGAAGACGATCGGGTCGGAGACCTTCATCATGGTGGCCTTGAGGTGCACCGAGAACAGCACGCCCTCGGCCTTGGCGCGGGCCACCTGGGCGGCCAGGAAGTCGTTCAGGGCGGCGGCGCGCATCACCGAGGCGTCGACGACCTCGCCGGCCAGCACCGGGACCTTCTCGCGCAGCACGGTGGTGGTGCCGTCCTGGCCGGCCAGCTCGATGCGGAGCGAGCCGTCCTGGGCGATCACGGCGGACTTCTCGGTGGAACGGAAGTCGTTCTGGCCCATGGTGGCGACGTTGGTCTTGGACTCGGCGGTCCAGGCGCCCATGCGGTGCGGGTGCGTCTTGGCGTAGTTCTTGACCGACGCGGGGGCGCGGCGGTCCGAGTTGCCCTCACGCAGGACGGGGTTGACGGCGCTGCCCTTGACCTTGTCGTAGCGGGCGCGGACGTCCTTGTCCTCGTCGGTCTGCGGGTCGTCCGGGTAGTCCGGCAGCGCGTAGCCCTGCGCCTGCAGCTCGGCGACGGCCGCCTTCAGCTGCGGGATGGAGGCCGAGATGTTCGGCAGCTTGATGATGTTGGCGCCCGGGGTCTTGGCGAGCTCGCCCAGCTCGGCGAGGGCGTCCTCGATCCGCTGGCCCTCCGCCAGACGCTCCGGGAAGCTCGCGATGATCCGCCCGGCCAGGGAGATGTCGCGAGTCTCCACCTGCACACCCGCCGTCGAGGCGTAGGCCTGGACCACGGGCAGGAACGAGTACGTTGCCAGGGCAGGCGCCTCGTCGGTGTGCGTATAGATGATGGTCGAGTCAGTCATCGGTACTCCGCTTCACGTCTCCAACGTCTTGACGTCAAGATATCTCGTGACCGCCCCTCCGCTCCACCTCCCCCCGGTCCTGGAGCAAATGCGGGCGCCCGTCGCAGGTCCGCGGCGGTCAGGTCCACCGTGGTCCCGGGACGGGCGCGGGGCAAGCGGAGCGGCCTCCGCGGACGGGCGGCGGTGTCACGCGCCGGCGGTGAGGGCGGCCAGCCGGGCGTCGAACTCGGCCTCGTCGGCCAGGAACCAGAGGTGGCCGCCGCGGTTGCTCTCCCGGACGAAGTCCTGCAGCGCGGTGCTCGCCGCGGTGTGCCGGGAGATGTCCCCGACGACGGCGAGGCCGATGCGGTAGTTGACGAACTTCTGCACGATGCCCCCGGCGATGCGGGTGCTCAGCCGGAAGAAGTCGTCCCCGAAGCGGGCCGCCGGGACGACCACCCAGGTGGCGCCGTGCCCGAACGCGTCGCCGATCACGTCCGTGGCCTCCCGCTCGCCCAGGATCGGCGCCCCCTCGGCGGGCAGGCGCAGGACGGTGACCTCGTGGCGGTCAGACATGCCGGTTCTCCTCGATGAGCAGGTGGACGATGGTGAGCAGTTCGGCGGTGTCGGCCAGGCCCCCGAGCACGATCACCTTGAGGGTCTCGCGTTCCTCGTTGTGCACGGTCTCGACCCGCAACGGGATGCCGCCCTCGCGCGGGCCGGCGATCGCCGCCATGACGGTGTTGGCCAGGCGGGCGGCCTCCGTCCGGCCGACCCCGTCCACCTGGACGATCGCGGACACCTCCGCGTGGCGCCGCTCGGGGACGGGCGGGGCGGCCGGGGCGGCCGGGGCCCCGGTGAGGGCGTCGAGGTCCGCGGCGGCGATCCGGTACTGCTTGCCGATCCTGGTGGCCCGGAGCCGGCCGTCCCGGATGTAGCCGCGGACGGTCCGCACGTGCAGGCCGAGCAGTTCGGCCACCTGTTCCACCGAGTAGTACTGCGGCATCCCGCGCCCCTCCTTTCACCCTTCGCTTTCCTTCCCCAACGTACCATCAAGTAGGTCAGGAAAGGGAAGAATAGGGAAGCCTGCCCGGCGGCCCGCCGACGGGAGCGTCAGAAGTCCGTCAAGACGGCGCGGCATTCGGTCAACGCTGCGTATGGACGGCGGCCGGGCGCCCGGTGCCGCCCTAGCGTCGGGGGAGCAGTTCCGGCAGGCCCACCACTCCTCGGGAGCACCCGCATGGCCCGCGTCGTCTGGCACGTCCCGGTCACCGTCACCGGACGCACCACTGCCCTCCGCCTGTTCCGCCTCCGCGACGGCCGCCGCTGTGCGGTCGGCTTCGCCACCGCCGAGGCCCTCACCGCACTCCTCGGCCCGGACCAGGCGTTCACCGAGCTCGGCGAACCGGCCCTGCGGGCGCTCACCGCACCGCTCGGCGTGGACGCCCTGGTGGTGGACCCACGGCTGGTCGCGCCGCCGGTCACGGCCGGCCGCGCCCCCGCCCCGGCGGCCCGCCTCCAGCCCCGGTGACCGCCCTGCACCTGCTCCCCGGCGGCGCCGAGCCGCAGCCCGGGGGAGCCCGGCACCTGCACGCCATCGCCCGGGTCGGCTTCG
>NZ_JBEYVJ010000144.1:0-17987 GCF_040643935.1 Kitasatospora sp. NPDC047058
CATTGCTGTTACACTGTTCCCCTACCCGTGCCTCTGCGGATGGGCTGGGGCTGGGTGGTGCGGGGCTGGGGCGGGCCCCCGGGCGCCCGCCGCTCGGAGACCGACGACGGACCGGGTGTCAGCAGTCCTTGAGGGTGGTGCAGAGTGCCGAGTCCATCGCCTTGGCCACGTCGGCGTCGGCCGGGCCGGCCCAGGCGACCTTGGGCTGCGCGCCGGTCTTGGTGCTCGTCCAGACGGCGAGCTCGTCGACCGTGCCGTCCGGGTTGCTCAGGTACTCGTGCAGGGTGACGACGGTGCCGCCGGCCTGCGGGACGGTGACCGTCGCGGCGAAGTAGTTGGCGTCCTCGGGGCTGGTCACCTTGACGGTGGCGCCGGGGAGGGTCTTGGCGCAGCCCTTGACCTCCTCGCGGAGGTCGTCGAACACCAGGTGGGCGCTCTGCGCGACGCCGCTGCTCGGCCGCGGGTCGCCCTCGTAGAGCAGGGTCTGCTGGGCCTGCCACTGGTCGGCCCCGCCCGCGCCGAGCACCGCCTGGGCGGCGGCACGGCCGGCGCCGAGGCTCTCGTGGTCCGGGTTCAGCTTCGCGTGGCACAGCTCCTGAAGCTTGAAGACCGGCGTGCCGGTCACGCCCTTGGCGGTGGTCGCCGGGGCCGGCCAGTGGTACGTGGAGTCGAGCGGGACGGCGTGCGGGTCGATCCAGGCGCCGGCCGGGATGTCCTTGGAGACGGCGGCGCCGGCCGAGGACGGCTTGGCGGCGCCCGAGGTGGGCGCGGCGGCTGGGCCGCTCGCCGGGGCGGTGCCGGCCGCGGTGGCGGTGGTGCCCGGGGCCGCGGTCTGGTCCCCGTTGTTCTCCGGCCCGCAGGCGCTCAGCGTGGCCAGGCAGGCCAGTGCGGCGGCGGTGACGCCGACGGTGACGGTGAGCCGGCGGCCGGCCCTTGCGGTGGTACCGGTGGTTCCGGTGGTTTCCGCGGATTCGGTTCCGGTGGTGCGCAACGTGCTTTCCTTCCCCCGATGTGACGGTGCCTGTCGAAACGGCCGCACCGCCGGGTCGACTGACCGGTGGTCAGCCCCCCGCGGGCCACCCGCCTCGACGGCGTCGAAACCTAGTGCGAACCGGCCGCGCCACGCAAAACGACCCGCCGGCCGGAAAACAGGAACCCTGACCGGCCCGACGACACCCTTGCGGGTTTGAACGCGTTCATTTTTGCTTTAGGCTAAGCAGCACACCATGAGGGGGCTCGATGAAGATCGTCATACCCGGCGGAACCGGACAGATCGGCCGCATCCTGGACCGCGCACTGACCGCCCAGGGCCACGACGTCCTGATCCTCACCCGACGGCCGCGCCGCGACCGGGAGCTCTACTGGGACGGCCGGACCCTCGGCCGCTGGGCCGAGGCCGTCGACGGCAGCGACGCCGTCGTCAACCTCGCCGGGCGCAGCGTCAACTGCCGCTACACCCCCGCCAACCAGCGCGCCATGCTGGACTCCCGGGTGGACTCCGCGCGGGTCGTCGGTGAGGCCGTCGCCGCCGCGAAGCGCCCGCCGCGGGTCTGGCTGCAGATGAGCACCGCCACCATCTACGCCCACCACTACGGCACCCCGCACGACGAGGAGACCGGCGTCCTCGGCGGCGACGAGCCCGACGTCCCCCGGTACTGGGACTACAGCGTCGACATCGCCCGGGCCTGGGAGCGCACCCAGCAGGACGCCCCCACCCCGGACACCCGCCGGGTCGCCCTGCGTACCGCGATGGTGATGAGCCCCGACCGCGGCGGCGCCTTCGACCTGATGCTGCGGCTGGCCCGCTGCGGGCTCGGCGGTCCGATCGACGGCGGCGCGCAGTACATGTCCTGGATCCACGACCGGGACCTGGTCCGGGCCGTCACCTTCCTGCTCGACCGCGACGACCTGGCCGGCCCGGTGAACCTCGCCGCCCCGCACCCGCAGTCGCAGCGCGCCTTCATGGCGGCGATCCGCCGCGCCTGGGGGATCCCGGTCGGCCTCCCCGCCACCCGCTGGATGGCCGAGCTCGGGGCGTTCGCGCTCCGCTCGGACACCGAGCTGCTGCTCAAGAGCCGCACGGTGGCACCCGGCCGCCTCCAGGCGGCGGGGTTCGGTTTCGAGCACCCGCACTGGCCGGCCGCGGCCGTCGACCTCGCCCGGCGGCTCCGCCGCCGGCCCGCCCGGACGGCCGCCGATCCGGCCTGACGGGGCAGGGCAGGCTTGAGGGGCGCCCGGCGTCCGGCAGGAAAGCGGCCGGAGGTCGAACCCAGGGAGATGATCACCGGAGGATTCATCCCCATCCGGCACTGAGCCGATCCCGGAGAAGGCACTCATGACCCGTCCGTTCGTCCGCCGGTCCGCCACCGGCATCCGACTGCAGCGCCTAATGGCTGTGGCGCTGATGACCGCGGCCCTCGGCGCCTGCATGTCCAGCCGCCCTGATAGCGGAAAGGACGACCCCCTGCCCGTCCAGTCCCGGCAGGAAGCCCTCGACCGGGCACGCCGGCTGCTGGCACACGTCGCCGATTCGACCGGGATCCGGCTCAACAGCGAACCGGAGGAGATCACCTTCACGTCCTGCGTGGGCAAGAACGGTGAACCGGCACCGGACGATCGCTTCACCCTCCTGTACTTCGTCCACAGTGACGTTCCCGGGGCGCGGCAGAACGAAGTCGTCCGCAGCACTCGGGACATGCTGACGAAGGAAGGGCTGAAGATCATCACCTACCGTGAGGCATCGGACACCAAGCCGTACGCCGCCCTGTCCGCCCGCCACCCGGAAAGCCGTTACGTCACCGGTGTCGACAGCACCAGCGACGTACGCATGGCCCTGAGCGTCACCACCCCGTGCCTGATGCCCCCGGCCGCATCACCGACCACTACGCCCGCCGGCCTGCCCGCCGGCACGGGCTGAACGGGTCACACACCCGGGGCCGGGCGGGGTGGCGAGCCGGGGAGCGGGGAGTCGTCCTCGTACCGGACCTCGTAGACCCGCTCGGTGAACTTCCAGCCGTCGCCGGTGCGCCGGTAACGGTCGTGGTAGACGGCGTAGTTCAACCCTCCGCGGCCGTCGAGGGCGCGCCCCAGCTCCGACATGTACGCGCGGCCGGAGGCGGTGTCGCCGTCGAGCCGGATCACGCCCGGGTGGGTGTTCTGCACGAGGAAGTCGACGACCTCCGGCACGCGCTCGCCCCAGGCGCGGATCGCCTCCGGGCCGGCGAGCTCGACGGGGATGTTGGGCATCCGCAGTGCGCCGTCCGGCGTGAACAGCGAAGCGATGCGGTCGTAGTCGCGCATCATCACCGCATCGGTGAACTCGCCGCGCAACGCCTCGATCTCGACGCGGTCCGCGATCTCCTGAAAGTCGGCCATCGGTGTCCTCTCTGTCGCCCGAACCGGGGGACGGCGCGTTCCGCCCCCGGGTATCAGGACGACGCAGCGCCCCGGCCCGTGACACGCCCCACGGCCGGACGGCGCCGACGCAGGGCGCGGGCGGCACCATTCGGATCTTTCCGGGCAATGAAGACTAGTCGGACGACGGAGCACCCCCGCAGATGCCCCCGCCGGCCCCCGCAGCCGAGGTGAGTGCAACCGATTGCAGAGCGAGGGCAAGGTCACACCCTCTGCCTCTGCTGCACGCCCGCCGCAGGGCGCTAACCTGCGGGCATGACGGTCCCGCCCGAAGGGCTCCCCCTGGCCGCCGAGTTCCCGGCAGCACACCGCGAGCAGTGGCAGCACCTGGTCGAAGGCGTGCTGCGCAAGTCGGGTGCACAACCCGCCGACGGCGAAGCGGCCGAGCAGGCGCTCACCACCGCACTCCAGGACGGGCTGAGCGCCCGCCCGCTGTACACCGCCGAGGACGGCCCCGCCGACCCCGGCTACCCCGGCTTCCCGCCCTTCGTCCGCGGCGGCCGGCCGCAGGGCTCCGCGGTCACCGGCTGGGACGTCCGCCAGCGGCACGCCGACCCCGACGCCCGCCGCACCAACGAGGCGGTCCTCGCCGACCTCGAGAACGGCGGCAGCTCGCTCTGGCTGGAGCTCGGCGGCGCGGGCCTGCCGATCGCGGCGCTGCCGGAGGCGCTGACCGGCGTCTACCTCGACCTGGCCGGTGTGGTGCTCGACGCGGGTCCCGAATTCGCCGACGCCGCCGAGCAGTTGTTCAAGCTGTACGCCGAGCGCGAGGTCTCCCCCAACGCCGCCGCCGGCAACCTGGGCGCCGACCCGCTGGGCCTGCAGGCCCGCACCGGCGACACCGGGCGCACCGACGCCCTGCTCGGCGCGGCCACCGCGCTCGCCGCCCGCTGCACCGACGGCTACCCCGGCCTGCGCGCGCTGACCGTCGACGCCCTGCCGTACCACGAGGCCGGCGCCTCGCCCGCCCAGGAGCTGGGCTGCTCGCTCGCCACCGGCGTCGCCTACCTGCGGGCGCTGACCGCCGCCGGGCTCTCCGTCGACGCCGCGCTCGGCCAGCTGGAGTTCCGTTTCGCGGCCGACGCCGACCAGTTCCTGACGATCGCCAAGTTCCGTGCGGCGCGCCGACTCTGGGCCCGGGTAGCCGAGGTCTCGGGCGCCACGCCGGACGCCTCGGCGCAGCGCCAGCACGCCGTCACCTCCGCCGTGATGACGACCGCGCGCGATCCCTGGGTGAACATGCTGCGCACCACGGTGGCCTGCCTGGCCGCCGGGGTCGCCGGCGCGGACGCGGTCACCGTCCAGCCGTTCGACAGCGCGCTCGGCCTGCCGGACGCCTTCGCCCGCCGGGTCGCCCGCAACACCCAGTCGATCCTGCTGGAGGAGTCGCACCTGGCCCGGGTGATCGACCCGGCCGGCGGCTCCTGGTACGTCGAGCAGCTGACCGGCGAACTGGCGCACGCCGCCTGGGCCTGGTTCCAGGAGATCGAGCGGGCCGGCGGCCAACAGGCCGCCCTCGCCTCGGGGTTGGTCGGCGAGCGGATCGCCGCCACCTGGGCGGAGCGCTCGGTCAGGCTGGCCAGGCGTCGCGAACCGGTCACCGGCGTCAGCGAGTTCCCGAACCTCGGCGAGCAGCCGCTGGTCCGCGAGCCGGCCCCGGCCGCGCCCGGCGGCGGGCTGCCGCGGGTGCGGCGCGCGGAGGCGTTCGAGGCGCTGCGCGACCGCTCGGACGCGCACCTCGCGGCCACCGGCGAGCGGCCGGCGCTGTTCCTCGCCTCGATCGGCACCGCCGCCGCGCACACCGCGCGGACCACCTTCGCCGCCAACCTGTTCCAGGCCGGCGGGATCGCCACCACCTCCGTGGAGGGCACGGACCCGGCCGCGCTCGCGGAGGCGTTCACCGCCTCCGGCGCGTCCGTCGCCTGCCTGTGCTCCAGCGACGCGCTGTACGGCGAGCACGCCGAGGCCGTCACCGCGGCGCTGAAGGCCGCCGGCGCCCGCCGGGTGCTGCTGGCCGGCCGGCCCGGCGAGCAGAAGGCGCTGTACCAGGCGGCCGGCGTGGACGAGTTCGTGTTCGCGGGCGGCGACGCGGTCGCCGTCCTCTCGTCCCTGCTGGACGAGATCATCGAGAACGGAGCGGTGTGATGATCCCCGACTTCACCGGAATCGGGCTGGACGGGGACACCGCCGGGTCCGTCACCGACGGGCAGTGGCGCACCGCCTGGCGCCAGGCCACCGGCAAGGACGTCGACGAGCTGCTCTGGGACACCCCCGAGGGCATCGGCGTCAAGCCCCTGTACACCGCCGACGACCTCGCCGGGCTGGACTTCCTGGGAACGTACCCGGGCATCGCCCCGTACCTGCGCGGCCCGTACCCGACGATGTACGTCAACCAGCCGTGGACCGTCCGGCAGTACGCCGGCTTCTCCACCGCCGAGGAGTCCAACGCCTTCTACCGCCGCAACCTCGCGGCCGGCCAGAAGGGCCTCTCGGTCGCCTTCGACCTGCCGACCCACCGCGGCTACGACAGCGACCACCCGCGCGTCACCGGCGACGTCGGCATGGCGGGTGTCGCCATCGACTCGATCTACGACATGCGCCAGCTGTTCGACGGCATCCCGCTGGACCGGATGTCGGTGTCGATGACCATGAACGGCGCCGTGCTGCCCGTCCTGGCGCTGTACATCGTCGCGGCCGAGGAGCAGGGGGTGCCGCCGGAGAAGCTGGCGGGGACCATCCAGAACGACATCCTCAAGGAGTTCATGGTCCGCAACACCTACATCTACCCGCCGCAGCCGTCGATGCGGATCATCTCGGACATCTTCGCGTACACCTCGCAGAAGATGCCGCGGTACAACTCGATCTCCATCTCCGGCTACCACATCCAGGAGGCCGGGGCCACGGCCGACCTGGAGCTGGCCTACACCCTGGCCGACGGGGTGGAGTACCTGCGCGCGGGCCTGGACGTGGGGCTGGACGTGGACGCCTTCGCGCCGCGGCTGTCGTTCTTCTGGGCGATCGGCATGAACTTCTTCATGGAGGTCGCCAAGCTGCGCGCGGCCCGGCTGCTCTGGGCCAAGCTGGTCAAGCAGTTCGACCCGAAGAACACCAAGTCCCTCTCGCTGCGCACCCATTCGCAGACCTCGGGCTGGTCGCTCACCGCGCAGGACGTGTTCAACAACGTGACCCGCACGTGCGTGGAGGCGATGGCCGCCACCCAGGGCCACACCCAGTCGCTGCACACCAACGCGCTCGACGAGGCGCTGGCGCTGCCCACCGACTTCTCCGCCCGCATCGCCCGCAACACCCAGCTGCTGCTGCAGCAGGAGTCGGGCACCTGCCGGGTCATCGATCCGTGGGGCGGCTCGGCGTACGTCGAGAAGCTCACCCACGACCTGGCCCGGCGCGCCTGGCAGCACATCCAGGAGGTCGAGGCGGCCGGCGGCATGGCCAAGGCGATCGACGCCGGCATCCCCAAGCTGCGCGTCGAGGAGGCCGCGGCCCGCACCCAGGCCCGCATCGACTCCGGCCGGCAGCCGGTGATCGGCGTCAACAAGTACCGGGTGGAGAGCGACGAGCAGATCGACGTGCTCAAGGTCGACAACTCCTCGGTGCGCGCCCGCCAGATCGAGAAGCTGCGCCGGCTGCGCGAGGAGCGCGACGAGGCCGTCACCCAGGACGCGCTGCGCGCGCTGACCCGGGCCGCCGAGGCCGGCCCGCAGCGCGGCGGTTCGCTGGACGGCAACCTGCTGCACCTGGCCGTCAACGCGGCCCGGGCGAAGGCCACCGTCGGCGAGATCTCGGACGCCCTGGAGAAGGTGTACGGCCGGCACTCCGGCCAGATCCGTACCATCTCCGGTGTGTACCGAGACGAAGCGGGCCCGTCGGCCCCCCTCCAGCGCACCCGCGACCTGGTCGAGCGCTTCGAGCAGGCCGAGGGCCGCCGCCCGCGCATCCTGGTCGCCAAGATGGGCCAGGACGGCCACGACCGCGGCCAGAAGGTGATCGCCACCGCCTTCGCCGACCTCGGCTTCACGGTGGACGTCGGCCCGCTGTTCCAGACCCCGGCCGAGGTCGCCCGCCAGGCCGTCGAGGCGGACGTGCACATCGTCGGCGTCTCCTCGCTGGCCGCCGGCCACCTCACCCTGGTGCCGGCCCTGCGCGCCGAGCTGGCCGAGGCCGGCCGGGAGGACATCACCATCGTGGTCGGCGGGGTCATCCCGCCCGGCGACTTCGACGCCCTGTACGAGGCGGGCGCCGCGGCGGTCTTCCCGCCCGGCACGGTCATCCCGGACGCCGCCTACGACCTGCTGAAGTCGCTGGCCGCCGACCTCGGCCACGAGCTGTGAGCCGGAGCCACTAGGCGATGCCCCCGCGGACGATCGACCTCGACAGTTATGTGACGGGTGTCCTGGACGGCTCGCGCGCCTGGATCGCGCGGGCCGTCACCCTCGTCGAGTCCACCCGGCCCGACCACCGCGCGCTCGCGCAACAGCTGCTCCAGCGGCTGCTGCCGCACGCGGGCGGGGCGGTCCGGGTCGGCATCACCGGCGTACCCGGTGTCGGCAAGTCGACCTTCATCGACTCCTTCGGCACCATGCTGACGGGCTCGGGCCACCGGGTCGCGGTGCTCGCCGTCGACCCCACGTCCAGCCGGACCGGCGGCTCCATCCTCGGCGACAAGACCCGGATGGAACGCCTCGCCGTCGACCCGCACGCCTTCGTCCGGCCCTCGCCGACGTCCGGGACGCTCGGCGGGGTCGCCAAGGCCACCCGCGAGTCGATGGTGGTGATGGAGGCGGCCGGGTACGACGTCGTGCTGATCGAGACGGTCGGCGTCGGCCAGTCGGAGACCACGGTGGCCGGCATGGTCGACACCTTCCTGCTGCTCAGCCTGGCCCGGACCGGCGACCAGCTGCAGGGCATCAAGAAGGGCGTCCTGGAGCTCGCCGACGTCATCGCCGTCAACAAGGCGGACGGCCCGCACGAGACCGATGCCAAGGGGGCGGCCCGCGAACTCGCCAGCGCGCTACGCCTGTTGCAGGCCCCCGACGCCGCGTGGACGCCGCCGGTGCTCACCTGCAGCGGTCGCGAGGGGCTCGGCCTCGACGTACTGTGGGAGCGGTTGCAGCAGCACCGCAAGGTGCTGGACGCGACCGGCGCCCTGGCGGCGAAGCGGCGCGACCAGCAGGTCGAGTGGACGTGGTCCATGGTCCACGACCAGCTCTACGCCCGGCTCCACGAGCACCCCGAAGTGCAGCGGCTCACCCCCGAGTTGGAGGCCCAGGTCCGCTCGGGCACCCTCCCGGCGGGGCTGGCGGCCCAGCGGATCCTCGACGGCTTCTTCGGAACCCCGTAGGTCTGCGAACGCCCCGCCCTCCGCCACGGAGGGCGGGGCGCATTGCTGACCGGCCGCGCCGCCGCGACCGCCGGCCGTCACCACAGCTTCGAAGAACGGCCACACACGAGGCGTACCCAAGAGGGGCCGCAAGCACTACGCCACTTCGAACAGGGGGTGGAGGTTGTACGCCGTGCCCCACCCGTGCGTGGGGCACGGCGCTTCGCAGGTCTCCGGATACTCGAACCACACGGCCTTGCCCGCTCCCACCGGGTTCCAGCCCTAGGCCTGCGTGAGCGCCTCCACCAGCAACAAGCCACGCCCGCTGGCCGATTCGGCATCGCGCTCCTGCTTCCGAAGTTCCGGGCACCGGTCCGCAACCTCCACCCGCACCCGCCCGGCGAGGCGCCGGACAGTCACGACACACCGATCCTTGGTGTGCACAAGCGCGTTCGCGATCACCTCGCTGGCGCACAGCTCGATTTCTGAAGCGCGTCCTCGGACAGCGACCCCACTCCCGCAGAATCGCCACCACCAACCGCCGCGCCCCCGACACCGCTTCGGCCCGCAGCGGCGCCCCCACTCAAGCGGAACCGGAAACCGAGCATTTCCCAATGGACTGACGACCACAGGGACCCTCCAAGCCAGCCGGACAAGCAGCTGTCGGCGCAGAGCCGGACATCGGCGTCTCGGCACGTGCCGAGACGCCCACACCGAGTAATTTCTCACTGCCAGTGAACAATCCGTCACACCCGTGACCAAGAAGCAAGCCTTGGCCCAGCACCTGCTTGAGTAGCAGGCCAACCTGGCGCTGGCGAGCGAAGGCGAAGATGTCCGTCTCGCCCGGCCCGTACACGGGGCTGAGCAGGTTGTAGCGAACGGAGAGGACGTTCGGCTGGATGCGGTCGAACAGGGTCAGGAAGCGGGCGGTCTCAGCCGCCCGCGGGTGGCTGGGATCGGCGGCCCACTCGGCGGCGAACTCGTGGGGCGCCCGCATCCCAATGGCCCGGATCAGGCCCTCGCGCCGCAGCCGCTGGACCAGGTCCACTGCCTCTTCCAGGTAGCGGTCGTCCGGCCCGAAGTCGCCCGAGTGCAGGCAGTACAGGTCGAGGTAGTCCGTACCGAGGTTGCCGAGGCTCGTCAGCAGCTGCCGCTTCATCTGGGCCGCCTGGTAGGGATGGAGAGCCGTGTCGGCGAAGTAGCCCACCTTGCTGGAGATCGTCAGGCGACTGCGGTTGACGTGCCGCAGCAGCTGGCCGAGCCGCTGGACTACGAGCGCTGGCCGTTGTACCGGGCGCTCCAACGGGCCCGCTCCACAGCGCACTTGCGGGCGTACTGCTTCGGCGTTGGCTGCGACGCCCTGACGCTGGCCGCCACGATCCCCAGCGCCGTCGTCATCGCCGACGACGTCTTCGACGAGCTGTTCGGCGAGCTGTTCGGCGAGGTGGTGCAGACCAACGCCGAAGGCGTGACGGTCACCTGCTGGAATGGTCAAGACACCACCGCCGGAATCCCGTTCACCGAACAGAACATCACCCAGTTCCTGGCGAGCGAACCCATGGCTCCCCCGGGCGCGGCATGCTTGGCCACTGGCCTGGAAGCACCGCGACTTGCTGCTCGGATCGTAGGCTGCCGGCAAGCCGCCGTACCCCCGAAGGAGCGCAGTGTCCACCACCCCTCAGCCGGAGCCTGCGATCACGCCGGAAGCAAGTCAGGCCGCGTGGCGACAGGTCCGGAACTACTTGAACCGCAGTCGGTTCGAGCTGACCCAGACGGCGATGGCCGGCTGGCCTCTCCATGAGTTCGCTCCCGGTGGACGGGTGCTGGCGCGCAAGCACTGGATTCCCGAGACGCCTGTACCCCTGGAGCAGGTCAGGTTGCGGTGGCAGGATCAGACGCCTCTGGCCCCGATCGACGGCAGCGGCGCCGAGCTGGACGCCATCCGTGCCCAGCGGGCCGACGGCGCCCCGTACATCTTCTACGCTGACGCTGTCCGCGACCTGGCCAAGCCGCGGCTGTTCGAGAACCGAGGCTGCTACCGGCTGCTGAAGGTGGCCGAAGACGCAACCGAGCCGACGCTGACCTTCGGCCGAGGCCACTACTTCGACGTCATCAACATCTGTGAGGCGGCAGCGCACGAGTACGCTGCCGCCGTCTTGGGCGCGGCGGGCCAGCCGGTGACGGGCCCAAGCGCCACGCCGTTTCGGGCCGCCATGGGCGACCCAACGGATCTCGATCGCCGGCCGGTCATGGCCGCTGTCAGCACGCTCGCCATCCGCTACGACCGGCAGACCGGTTCGGCCGAGTTCGTCCTGCACTGGCGTGACCCGGCCAAGGTGGCGAGCGGCGGCGGGTTGTTCCAGGTCATGCCCGTGGGCATGTTCCAGGCCTCCCACGACGCCCCGTGGAATGTGGCCAATGACTTCGACCTGTGGCGGGCCATCGCCCGCGAGCTGAGCGAGGAACTGCTCGGCAGCAGCGAGGACTACGGCAGCGACACCGCCCCTATCGACTACGATGCCTGGCCGTTCAACCAGGCCCTGAGCGCAGCCCGAGCGGCCGGAACGCTGCGGGTGTACTGGCTGGGGCTGGGCATGGACCCGCTCACGCTCGTCACCGACATGCTGACCGTCGCGGTGTTCGAGGCTGAGCTGTTCGACGCGACCTTCGCACGGATCGTCTCCACCAACGACGAAGGCCACCGGGTGCAGCTCGAAGACGGCACCGGGCAGGCCGTGGGGATTCCGTTCACGGCTGAGCAGGTCGAGCGCTTGACCTGCCGCGAGCCGATGCAGCCAGCCGGGGCGGCTCTGCTCCAACTGGCTTGGCAGCACCGCGAGGTAATCCTGAGCGGAGCTGCCAGCCCGTTCGGCGCCTGAACCGCGGCGCCCGCCCGAGCCGCCGCCCCCAACCAGCAGCAAGCTCAGCAGACCAGGTGATCGAGGTGCGGCCCAGCCAACGGATGCAGTGCCTCGGCGTGATTCAGCAGGGCACCCCCATTCCCAACCGGCCAGCCCAGCCGCTCAGGCCCGTGGTGGACGAGCTGTTTGCCGCCTTGAGCGGATTGGCCGCGCCCACTCCTTCGCCAAGGGCATGGGCCTGGCGGCGCCGAAGACCGGGATCCCACGGGCCGTTGCCATCGTCCTGCCGCCCCCGCCGGCGCCAATCCTGCGCGGGATCGCCGGCAAGGACTCGTCCGGCAGCCATGCCGAGCGATGAGCCCTGACGATCCAGCAGCCGTCGAACTCGCCCCTCCATATCGACGCTGAGCTCGAGGAGGGCCCCCGGACCGGTCCTGGGGCCCTCCCGCTTGCATGCGCCTGCGTCAGGCGGACTTGGCGGCGGCGAAGCGGCCCGAGACGTCCTGCCAGTTGACGACGTCCCAGAGCTTCTCGACGTAGTCGGGGCGGACGTTGCGGTACTGCAGGTAGTAGGCGTGCTCCCAGGCGTCGAAGGCGAGCAGCGGGGTGGTGCCCTGGCCGACGTTGCCGTGGTGGTCGTAGACCTGCTCGACGATCAGGCGCTTGCCGAGCGGCTCCCAGGAGAGGATGCCCCAGCCGGAGCCCTGGACGCCGGTGGTGGCGGTGGTGAGCTGCTTGCGGAAGGCCTCGAAGCTGCCGAAGTGCTCGGTGATGGCGTCGGACAGCTCGCCCTCGGGGCGGTCGCCGCCCTCCGGGGAGAGGTTCTGCCAGAACAGCGAGTGCAGCACGTGGCCGGACAGGTGGAAGGCGAAGGTCTTCTGCAGGCCGACCAGGCCGCCGAACTGCTCCTTGTCGCGCGCCTCGGCGAGCTGCTCCAGGGTGTCGTTCGCGCCCTTGACGTAGGCGGCGTGGTGCTTGGAGTGGTGCAGCTCCAGGATCTCGGGGGACATCGCCCGCTCCAGGGCGGAGTAGTCGTACGGGAGGTCGGGGAGCGTGTAGGTGCTCATCGGAACACGGGCCCTTTCGGCAGGTTGAACGTCGGCGGTCGTGCCGGGACAACACTATTGCGTATCAGTTGCAAGAACGAAGCATAGGCTCCTGCTTATTCCTCACATGCCGCCCCGGGCACCAGGAGTCGGACCTGACGCGCCGCCACTGACCGCCGCCTGACAACATTTCGGTTTCGCCGGGGACCAATCCGCACCAGGGTCTTCCCGTCACCTGGCGCCATGTGCCATTTTACATGTCACACATCGAGCGGCCGCGCCCCAATTCGCGGCCCCCGAACGGCCCCGGAGGCCCCCACAGATGCGTCCCTTCCGGATATCCAAGGCCAGTGCGCACAGATTGCCGGCGCTCGGCGCCGCCTTCTTCCTCGCGCTCGGCCTGTTCGCCCCGCAGAGCCACGCCGCCGCCGCACCCGCTGCCGGCCCGGCCGCCAAGTCCGCCGGAACCACCGCCGCCACGGCCCCCGCCCCGAAGTCCGTCCCGGTGCCCAAGTCCCCCGAGGCGCGCACCGACGGGCGCCCGCTCGCCGCCGAGAGCACCGCCAAGGACAGCCGCCCGAAGGCGGCCACCGCCACCGCCGACACGGCCGCCAAGAACGCCAAGAGCGCCAACCAGTTCTCGGCCGCCGCCGCGGACGCGTGCGACGTCTCGGGCATCCTCGGCGCCTCGGGCAGTGCGCTGGTCCAGCAGCTCAAGGCCCTCCCCACGGTCGAGTGCACCTACCCGCTGTTCAACCTCACCGGGAACGACGCCAGGAACGTCTTCCGCGAGGCCCAGATGGTGACCGTCGCCGACGCCCTGCGCACCGCCTCGGCCGGCTACCCCGGCGACAACACCACCGCGGTCGGGCAGCTGGTGATGTTCCTGCGGGCCGGCTACTACGTCCAGGACAACCAGCCGGACACCGTCGGCACCTACGGCACCGCGCTGCAGACGTCGATCCGCGGCGCGCTGGACGCCTTCTACGCCGCCCCGCACAGCCAGGACGTCACCCAGGCCAACGGCAACACCCTCAACGAGGCCGTCACCCTGATCGACAGCGCCAAGGAGAACGCCCGGTACGCCGGCGTCGTCAAGCGCCTGCTGGCGGGCTACACCACCGGCTGGCCGGCCTCGATGACCCAGGCCGTCGCCAACACCGAAACCGTCCTCACCAACGGCTTCGACCGCGGCCTGACCGCCGTCCTCCAGGCCGACCCGTCCTTCGGCACCACCTGGGCCGCCTTCGTCACCCGCAACGGCGCCCAGCTGGACGGCGGCGACGTGGTCACCCGGATCGGCATGCTGATCGGCACGATGCTCTCGCACGACGAGCTCAAGGCCCAGGGCCGCCCGCTGGTCAAGGACCTCGTCAACCGGTACCCGCTGGTCGGCGCCACCGCCCCGCTCACCATGAACCTGGTCTGGTTCACGGAGAACAAGGACAAGGGCAACTGCTCGTACTACGGCCTCTGCGACCTGCCCACCCGGCTCCCCCCGCTGGTCCTCACCCACGACCGCGTCTGCAACGCCAACCTGCGCGTCCGCGCCCAGGAGATGACCGACCAGCAGCTGGCGGACACCTGCACCAGCCTGGTCAACCAGGACGCCTTCTTCCACAAGGTGATCCAGGACAACGGCGCGATCCCCGGTGACGTCAACACCAACCTCGAGGTCGTCGTCTTCGACGACTACTACAACTACAGCCTCTACGCCGGGTCGATGTACCACATCGCGACCGACAACGGCGGCATGTACGAGGAGGGCGACCCGGCCAAGGCCGGCAACCAGGCCCGCTTCATCGCCCACGAGGCCAGCTGGCTGCGCCCGGAGTTCCAGATCTGGAACCTCAACCACGAGTACACCCACTACCTCGACGGCCGCTACGACATGTACGGCGACTTCGACGCCGGCATCGTCACCCCGACCATCTGGTGGGTCGAGGGCCTCGCCGAGTACATCTCCTACAGCTACCGCGACGTGCGCAACGCCGACGCGATCGCCGAGGCCGGCAAGAAGACGTACAAGCTCAGCGAGCTGTTCGACACCGTCTACGACCAGACCTCCGACGCCACCGTCAACTCCAACCGGGTCTACCGGTGGGGCTACCTGGCCGTGCGCTACATGCTGCAGTCGCACCCGGACGACGTGAAGGCGGTGCTCGCCAAGTACCGCACCGGCGACTGGGCCGGCGCCCGCACCCTGCTCAAGAGCACCATCGGCACCCGCTACGACGCCGACTTCGCGAACTGGCTGACCGCCTGCGCGGCCGACAACTGCGGCACCCTGCCGCCGGTCCAGGCCCCGCTCTGCACCAACCCGGACTCCCGGCAGTTCGACAACAACTGCCGCCGGGACGGCCTCGCGGCCGCCACCGGCAACTACAGCTACCACTTCCTGTACCTGCCGGCCGGCGTCCGGCAGCTGACCATCACCAGCAGCGGCGGAACCGGCAACGCCGACCTGTACTACAACGGCGGCAACTGGGCCACCACCGGCTCCTACCAGGCCAGGTCCGCCAACGCCGGCAACGGTGAGACCCTCACCATCACCAACCCGCCGGCCGGCTGGGTGTACTTCACCCTCGCCGCCCAGCAGTCCTTCGGCGGCGTCAGCGTGACCACGCAGTACAAGTAGCCGGGCCGGCCGGCCCCGCGCACCACGCGGGACGCCGGCCGGTCGCCGGAGGAGGGCCCCGCCGCACCGGCGGGGCCCTCCGTCATGGCGCGCCGGGCCGCTCCCCCGCCGACCAGGTGACCAGCGGCGGGCGGACGGCGGCGCAGAGCGGATGGCCGCTGACGTCGGTCAGACCGAGCCGGGCCACCAGCAGACCACTGCGCACGGCCGCCTCGGCGGTCTCCCGGCCGACTCCGTCCAGCATCAGCTTGGCGCGCCGGAACATCGTGAAGCCGTCCGGACCGCCGGCGACCCAGGAGAGGTAGACGAACCGCGCACCCGGCCCGCCCTGGACGTACGGGCCGAGCAGGTCCGTCCCCTTCGCCGTGCACTCCAGCGTCCAGACGGCGCGCGCCGCGTCCCCCGGCACCGGATCGAGCAACTCCCCCGGTCTGCCGCGGCGTTGTACGGCGACGTGGATGTCGTAGCCGGGGAAGCCGGGCGCCCGGGCGCAGCTGCGCCCCGGGAGAGCGGTGGCCTCGATGCGGATCGACACGGCACTGTTCGGCATGGGGCCATCCTTCCCTGCTCCGCCCCCGCACGCGCCGCCCGCTCAGCGGCGAGTCCGGACCCCGTCCGCGGTCGGGGGTGCCACCGCGGGCGGCCCGGGCCGGAGGTCAGCCGACCGGCTCGGCGGACCAGGCGAGGAGCATCCGCAGGGCGTCGTCGGACGGCGATCCCGGTTCGGCGGCGTAGGTGATCAGCGCCTGGTCGGGGTCGTCGGCCGGGCGCAGGGTCTCGTAGCAGAGGTCCAGCTCGCCGACCAGCGGGTGGTGGAAGCGCTTGCGGCCGGAGGTCTTGTCCCCCACCGGGTGCTCGGCCCACCAGCGGCGGAACTCCTCGCTGCGCATGGACAGTTCACCGATCAGCTCGGCCAGCCGGGGGTCGTCGGGGCGACGGCCGGCCTCCAGGTGGAGGAAGGCGACGTTCTCGCGGGCGCAGCCGGTCCAGTCGGCGAACAGCTCCCGCGAGGAGGGGTCGAGGAAGGTGATCCGGGCGATGTTCCGCTCCGCCGGGGCGAGCCTGCCGTAGTCGCCCAACAGCGCGGCCGCGCCCCGGTTCCAGGCCAGGATGTCCATCCGACGGCCCATCACCATGGCTGGCACGTCCGGCAGTCGCTCCAGCAGGCGGACCAGCATCGGCCGGACCGGCTGCGGTCCGCGCTCGGCCGGACGGCTCCGGCCGGACCGGCGGACGGGCCGGGCGAGCCGGTGCAGGTGCCGGGCCTCGTCCGGGCCGAGCCGCAGGCTGCGGGCCACCGCGTCGACCACGGCCTCGGAGGGGTTGCCGACCCGGCCCTGCTCCAGCCGCGTGTAGTAGTCGACGCTCACCCCGGCGAGCTGCGCGAGCTCCTCGCGGCGCAGCCCGGCCACCCGGCGTCGGCCGCCGAAGTCCGGCAGGTCGACGTCCTCGGGCCGGAGGCGGGCGCGCCTGGTCCGGAGGAACTCGCTCAGGGTGATGGTGGTGTTCATGGAACGATTGTCGCCGCCGGGGGCGCCGGCAGCCTGGCCCTGCCAGGACCAGGCTGCCGGCCCCTCGTCGACGCGCTGGTCCGGCCGCTCAGGCGGCCGGAATCGCCGTCACCAGGCCGCCGTCCACCACGATGTCCTGCGCGGTGATGTAGGCGCAGCGCGGGGAGAGCAGGAAGGCCACCGTCTCCGCGACGTCCGCGGAGGTGCCGAGCCGGCCGACCGGCACCTGGGCGCGGACGGCGCCGCGGTCGGCCGGGTCGGGGAAGACCTCGGTGAAGATGTCGGTGACGATGAAGCCGGGGCTGACCGAGTTGACCCGGATGCCCCGCCCGGCGAGGTCGGTGCCGAGGGTGCGGGCCAGGTTGTGCACGGCGGCCTTGGTCGCCGCGTACACCGACGCGCGGGCCGGCCCGCGGTGCAGCGTCCAGGAGGCGTTGAGGACGACGGAGCCGCCGCCCGCCGCATCGAGCAGCGGGAGCATGGACTGCACGGTGAAGAAGACGCCCTTGAAGTTGACGTCCACGGTGTGGTCGAAGTCCTGCTCGGTGACCTCGTCGCAGGGCTGGAAGACGGCGACGCCGGCGTTGGCGAACACGCCGTCCAGCCGCCCGTGCCGGTCGGCGATCACGCCGGCCAGCCGCCGCAGTTCGGCCGGCACGCCCGCGTCGGCGCGGACCGCGAGGAGGCGCTCGCCCGCGTCCAGCTCCTCCGCGGCGCTGACCAGCTTGGCCTCGTCGCGGCCGGTGATCACGACGCTCGCGCCGCCGTCCAGCAGCAGCCTCGCCGTCGCGAAGCCCATGCCCCGGCTGCCGCCGGTGACCAGGACCACCTTGCCGTCGAACTCGCGGGCGCCGTCGTCGGTCTCGTTCGTGTAGGTCATGCCCCCACCGTGACGGCGGCGCGGGCCGGGCAACCAGGCCCGTTGGTACCGGGGTCCGCCAGGACCACCCAGGCCGGCCGGGCAGTCCGCAGGATTCGGCGACCGGCCCTACACCCGTGAGGCGCGCCTGCGCCGGTAGCGGCCGGGGGCCGGCGCCCCCGCGGTGACGGTCGGGCGGGCGGAATCCGACGACCGGGGCGGGCGGGACGGCCGGGACGGGCCGGACCGGCGTGCGGTGGCGAGGCTCCTGGCAGCTGGACCCGGCCGTCCGGAACCTCGACGGCCCCGGCCCCGCCACC
>NZ_JBEYVJ010000145.1:0-17529 GCF_040643935.1 Kitasatospora sp. NPDC047058
GTTGGCGGCTGCGGCGAGCTCTGCCGGCGGGGCGAAACGCCGCTCCTCCTTGAGCAGGTTGGCCAGGCTCTCGTTGCTCAACGCGCACTCCTCATACTGTTCCTGCGGTTCCTTTCCGGCCCTCGCCGGGAGGCGGCCTCCCGGCGCCACCCCTCGATCATCAGGGGCGCCGGACGCCCCCGGGCCCGCATCCGGCTGAACTCTCGGTGCCCGAACTTAAACCTTTCGGTACCGGGCCGACCGGTGCCCGGAGACCGCCCCGGGGCCGTACCACGGGCCGAAACCCCGTCAACCGGGCAAACCCTTCGGTTCCGACCGTCATCCGCCGACGGTCCGTCACTCCTAGCCTGGCCACCGGCGGTGCCCGGACGACGGCGCCCGCCGAGCGGCCGCACCCGTCCCGTACGGGTCCGGCCCCTCTCCCGTCGGGGGACGCCAGGAAGGGGAACATCGGATGGCGCAGCACAGGGCGGCAACGGAACGAACCGAGCGGGTGGTCACGGCCGGGCCCCCGACGAACCGGCCGCTCGCCGCCGTCACGGCCGCCGCCCTCCTGCTGCTCGCCGGGTGCGGCACCGGCACCCCGACGGCGGCCGGCCCCGGCACCGCCACGGACCGGCCGACGGCGGCGGGCACCTCCCCCGGCGGTTCGAAGGCCGCGGAGGACCGCGCGCTCCCGGGCGGCCTCGGCGATCCGGCCACCGCACCGCAGGGCAGCCCGGTGTTCGAGTCCGACGGCCCCCGCAACCCGTCCTACGGGGGCCTCGGAACGCTGACCGCCTGCGACTCCGGGCGGCGGCTGGCCGTCCTGGACGCCCCGCTGTCCGACGTGCCCGACGGCGCCCGGGTCGGCGCCACGGCGCCCACCGGGGCCAACGGCGAGGAGTGGCTCGTGTGGACCGAGCCGGACGGCGGCCTGGTGCTGCAGTCCCTGCTCTCCAGCGGCTCGCCGGTACCCCGGCTGGTCACCGCCGAGCAGTCCGGCGAGGTCGCCGTCCGGGACGAGGCCGCCGCGGACACCGCCGCCGCCCCGGCGCAGCGCTGGCAGCTCACCGACCGCCGGCCGCAGCCGGGCGCCGCCTCGGCGGACGGCTCCGCCACCCCCGACTGTCTGCGGATCAGGACCCAGGACGGCACCGGCTGTCTGCTCGACGACGGTGCCGGGCTGCCCCTGGCGGTCGGCGACTGCTCCTCGCGCGCCGCGTGGTGGAGCCCCCAGGGCCTGCTCACCCCGAGCGGCATCTGACGGCCCGCCCGAGACCGCCCCGACCGATCGGAGCCCGCATGTCACCGGCCAGCACCACCGCCGGCACCCCCACCCGCACCGCCGCCGTCCGCCCGGTGCGGCCGGCCGGCCCGGAGGGCCCGAACGCCGCGGACCACCCGGACGACCCGGTCGTGCTGCACGCCGTCGACTCCACCGGCGCCGGACGGGCCGTCACCCGGCACGAGCTGGCCGAGCAGGTCGAGCGGGCCACCACCGCGCTGGCCCGGCTCGGCGTGCGTCCCGGCGACCGGGTCGCCCTGCAGCTGCCGCTGATCCCCGAAGCCGTGGTCGCACTGCTGGCCTGCACCCGAATCGGTGCCGTCGCCACCACGCTCGCCCCGTGGGCGGCCCGGCACCACGATCCGGCCGACGAGCTCGCCCGGCGCCGCCTCCGGCGCGTCCGCCTGCTGGTGACGACCGACGACCGGGGCCCCGCCGGGAGCGGGGACACCGCACTCGGGTCGCCGCCGGTCCTGGTGGTCCGCACGGGCAGCGGGCCCGCCCGCCGGCCGGAGGACCGGTGGTCGTGGTGGCACCGCGCCCTCGCCGTGCCGTCGCCCCGGCACGGCCTCACCGCCCCCGCACCCGAGGAGCGCGCGGCCGGACTCCGCCTCGGCCTCCGCGGGCCCGCCGACGTCTACTGGTGCGCCGCCGGCCTCGACTGGCTGGTCCGCCACCCCCAGGCCGTGGCCGGACCGCTGGCCCTGGGGGCCGCCCAGGTGATCTGCGAGGACCCCGCCCGCTCCGCCCGCCCCGAGCAGCTCCGGGAGACCCTGCAGACCTACGGCGTCACCGTGCTGCACGCCCGCCCCGACTCCCTGCACGACGTCCTGTGGCAGTCCCGCGCGGGCGGCCCGCACGCCCCGGACCTGCCCGGGCTGCACCTCGTCGCCCCGGTCCCCCACCCGGCCGAGGACCCGGCCCCCGACCACTGGTACTGGCAGCGGGAACCCCTCCCCGCCCCGGCCTGGCACCTGCGGCACGGCCCCAGCCCCTGGTCGCTCCCGCCCGCGGTCACCCCCACCGGCTCCTGCCCGGAGCGCTCCGGCATGGCCGCACGGCCGTGAGCAGCGGGTCCGGGCGGTCCGGACGGCGGCAGGCCGGCTCCTGAAGCTGCTGACGGCTGGTCACCGCCGGAAGGCCCCGGACCCGGTCACGGGGAACCGGGACCGGGGCCTTCCGGACGGTGGGTCAGCAGTTGGGCAGCGACCGGACGTCCGACCAGTTGACCTCGCCCTTGGCGACGGCCCCGAAGTGCGTGACCTCGCCGTTCAGGCCGTAGAGATACGTCGTCACGTTCCCCGTCCGGTTGCACGATCCGGTAGATGTCGGTCTCGTAGCGGTAGTACTGGGTCGGGACCTACGGCAACACGGCCGCGACCAGCGCTGGTGCGGCCGGGGCGGCCTGGGCGGTGCAATTGGTCCAGGCCCTCGCAGACGTCGCCGAGGATGGCCGGGCCGCCGGGCGGGACCGGGGCGGCGGCGAGCAGGTCGTCCAGCGAGCCTTCCGCAGCCTCCAGAACGAGCGGCGGCGGCGTCGGCCCGTCCCGGGGCGCGGTCCACGCACGGCCGTCGGATCATCCGACGGCCGTCGCGGGGCCGGTCCTCAGCGCGTGCTCACTGCAGGTCGAAGGCGTTCCAGTCCCAGCTGTTTGCGGGCACGGACTTCGGGGAGGCCTTGAACTCGCCGATGTGGCCGTTGGTGTCCGCCAGGCCGGTGTAGAAGCCGATACGGCTGTCGCTGTAGCGGTAGAGCATGGCGAGGTCGGTGCGGTGGTCGCCGTTGAAGTCGCCGGCGACCAGCTTCATGGAGCCGCGGTCCCAGTTGCCCGAGGCCGGCACCACATACCCGGCCGTGAAGTCGCCGAGCGCGCCATCGGTGTCGGCGAGCGAGGTGTAGAACCCGATCGAGCCGTCCGCCTGGTAATACGACATCAGCACGTCGGCGCGGCCGTCCCCGTTGGCGTCACCGGGCACGCCCGCGCGCTGCGTGACGCTCGTCGCCCAGGCGGCGATGTCGTCGACGCGGGTGCTGGAGGCGTTGGTGCGGCTCTCGGTGCTGCCGAAGCAGCCGCCCTGCCAGGAGCGGGAGGCGACGGCGACCAGCTCCGCCTTGCCATTGACCTCGCGGATGGTGGGGGCGCCGGTGTCGCCCTTGCAGATCGAGGCGCCGTTCACACCGGTGGTGCCGATCGAGGTGGCCTTGACCGCGTCCAGCGTGAAGGAGCCGGTGTGGAGCTTCAGCGGCGCCCACTCGTCCTTGGTCCGCCCGTAGCCCGGAACGCGCAGGCTCTCCCCGGTGGCCGGCGCGTTGGTGGCGAGGGTGAGCGGAGTGATGCCGTCGACCGGCGTGGCCAGGCGGGCCAAGACGAGGTCGCGGTCGGCGCGCGGCACGAGCTCGACGATGTCGGCGGTCTTGCCGGCGGTGGTGGTGAGGTCGGTGCGACCGATGGTGGCGGTGGTCTTCCACTTCGGCGCGCCGGCGGCCAGGGCCTGCGGCTGGGCGGGATCGTCGGCGAAGCAGGACGCGGCGGTGATGACCCAGTTCCGGTCGATCAGGGCGCCGGTGCAGGCGCGGACGTTGTCGCCGATGGTCAGCTTCGCGGTGGAGGCGTAGGCGCCGTCGGAGGCCGGGTCACCGACAACGGCACCGGCCGGCGTGGCCGCGAAGGTGGACAGCGCACCGGCCGCCGCGGCAGCGGCCAGGACACCGGCGCGCCATGTCTTCGGCGTCGTCAAGCGAGGCATCTTCGATTCCTGTCAGTAGAGGGCCGTAGGCCCGGGTTCATTCAGTGGGGCATACACGCGACGAGGCCGGGCCGAGACCCGGCACGCTTGCGGCGGAGCGTCAATGTCGTTGACCGTCCTCGAAGATCGGCTCGCCCCATGAAGCCGCGGGTGCTCGGGGCTGGGGAGTGACGGCGCCGACGGCCGCTCCCCGCGGACCTCGAGGGGGGTGTGGGTGTTCCGGGTCAGCCGGTGACGCGCAGGTCGACGAGGGTGGTAGCGGCCTGGCCGAGGCCTTCGCCGACGGGCTGGAAGCCGTTCTTGTCGACGTCGAGGGCCTGGGTGGCGCCGGAGGCGGTGACGCTGGCGTGCAGGGCGCGGTCAGCGGTCTGGACGGCGAAGACGTCCGGCAGTTCCAGGGTGAGCTGGCCGGTCGTGGTGGTGGCGGTGAAGCAGACCTTGTTGTCGGGGTTGCCCGGGGCACGGGTCCAGACCTGGATCTGCGAGGGCTTGGCGCAGTCGGCGAGCAGGATGTGTCCGTCGCCGCGGATCAGCTTGACCTTGCTGATCGTCTCGGCGCCGGGGTAGGCGAAGTCCTCGACGGCCGGCGGCGGCGTGTCGGCGCCGACGGGCAGTGGTGGCGACGTGGTGTCGGCGGCGGCGTAGGCGCTCAGGCCGAACACGGCGGCGGCGGTGGTGACGGCGACGACCGCCGTCCAACCGCGGACGCGGTGTTTCATGGGAGTCCCCCTGTATCGGGCGTGCTCTGGGGCAGGTGTCGGACGGCGGGCGGTGGCCGCTCAGGTGGCGGTGGTCGATCAGCTGCCCGGCGGCCGGGTGGCCGTGGGTCAGCCGGTGATGCGCAGCTCGACGAGCATGGTGGGCTTCTGGCCGAGGGCCTCTCCTACGGAGACGCCGTCGCCCTTGGCGACGTCGACGGTCTGGGCGATGCCGTCGGCGGTCAGGTTGGCGCGCACCGAGCGCTCGTTGCTGGTCTGGATCGAGAAGGTCTTCGGGAGTTCCAGGGCGAGGTAGCCGGTGGAGCCGGTGACCTTGAAGCAGACGCCCGGGCCGCCACTGGGGCTCGGGACGGCGCGGCTCCAGATCTGGATCTGAGTGGCGGTGTTGCAGTCGGCCAGGACGATGTGGCCGTCACCGCGGATCAGCTTCAGCGCCGGGAACGGGGAGGTGCCCGGGTAGGCGAAGTCCTCCACCGCCGGCGGCGGCGTGTCGGTGTCCCCGCCCGGCGCGGTGTCCGCGACGGCGAGCGCGGTGGCGCCGAACGTGGTGGCGGCCGCCAGGGTTCCTGCGATCAGCCAGCGGGCAATGCCGTTCTTCATCTCGATTTCCCTTCAGGGGAGTTGACATCTCCATAAGGGGATCGATACCGACCGCGCCGGATCAGTCCGAGTACGGACTCGACACGCACGAGATGGATGGAATGGTGACTGTGGCCCACCATTTTCGGCCCCCCGATGGCCTTGGCGGTTCGCAGTCTAGGGCATGACTGAATGTCACTCTTCCTACAGCATCAGGTCGGTGAGCGCACAGGTCACACGGGACGGCAGGCAATTTGACGTGATGTCAGGTTGATGCCCTTTGTCTGGTTTTTGCCAACACTTCGGGTAAGTCTGATCTCAACGCCCGGGATTGATGGTCCGTCATCTCATTTTCTGGCGGTCATTCAGATGCGGATATGCTCCCGCCTGAACCGAAGTCTCGGCTATGTGAACGTGGAGGGGGCCCTGGTGGGTGGAATGATTGTCCGGTCCAGGTGGCGAAGGCGGGGTGGGCAGCCCATTTCCGCGAGGATCGGACTGCGCGTGCTGCCGCTGGCGCTCGCGGCCGGTATGTTGGGGTCGGCGCCGGCCCTCGCTGTGGAGCCGACGGACGAGGTGATCCCCGCCGTACCGACCGATCGCGGCCGCGTGGTCGCCTTCTGGCAGGCGGGTGGGCCGGCGGTCAAGGCCGCGTCCGAGGCGGCGTTGACCGGCTCCGATGCCGATGTGCGCAAGTTCCTGGACAGCGAGCGGCTGCTCGCCCAGGTGCAGGACGACCAGGTCAGTGCCGCGCAGATCCTCGGCCTCGGTGGGGCGGGTGTGCGGGAGGCGGCCCGCAAGGCGCTCTCCGGTACCCCGGAGGAGCTGCGCGCGTTCCTGGACGGCGGCTACCAGGACCAGCTGAAGATGGATCAGCAGGTGAAGGTGGCCTCGCTGATGAACGGCGCCGGCCCGGGCGTGCAGGCGGCCGCGAAGGCCGCGCTCAACGGCACCCCGGACGCTGTCCAGGCGTTCCTGAACGACGGTCAGTACACCGCGCGCGACACCGACGACCGGGTGAAACTGGTCCAGATCCTCGCCATGGGTGGTCCGAACACCCAGGCCGCGGCACGGCTGGCGCTCAACGGGTCGATCGATGACGTGCGTGAGTTCCTCGAGGTCGGCCAGCACGTGGCCAAGGCCCGCGACGTGGAGCGCACCAGCGTCGAGCAGCTGACCCAGCAGGCGAAGGAAGCCTCCGCGCAGTCCGTGCGCGAGTCGGAGGACGCCAAGGAGTCGGCGGCCCAGGCGATCACGGCCTCGCAGCTGGCGAAGGAAGCCGCCGCGAAGGCGATGGCGGAGACTGAGGCCGCTCGCAACGACACCGTCGCCGCGTCTGCCGCGGCAGGACGCGCGGCGGATGCGGCCACCCGGGCGGCCGATGCGGCGCAGACGGCGGTGAAGGCCGCCCGCTCCGCGACCAACTCGGCCCGTACCGCGGCCAGCGCCGCCACGCAGGCCGCCTACGCGGCCGCAGGAGCCGCTAACGCCGCCACGGCCGCCCGCAACGCGGCGGCGGGAGCCGCCTCGGATCGCGCCAAGGCCGATGCCGCGACCACTGCCGCCACCGCGGCCGACGCGGCCGCGAAGGCCGCGGACGCCGCGTCGGGATCGCTCACCCAGGCCACCGCCGCCGCCACTGCCAGCGCGGAGGTCGCCGAGTCGGCGCTGAGTGCCAGCGGCAACGCGATGGCCGCCGCTACCGCGGCCAACCAGGCCGGCGGCTACGCCGGCGTGGCCGGCGCCCAGTCGGCGCGGGCCACGGCCGCCGCCGCCTCGACCCAGCGTCAGGCCCAGGAGGCTTCCCGGGCCGCAACCGCCGCCAAGTCCCTGGCCGGTGAGGCCGCGAAGGCCGCCGCCCAGTCCAAGGCCCTCGCGGACTCCGCCGCCACGCACGCCCGCAACGCGGCCGCCGCGGCGCGTGACGCCGCTCAGCACGCCGGCGAGGCCGCCCAGGCCGCCGACCGGGCCAAGTCCCACGCCGAGGCCGCGGTCGCCGCCGCGCAGACCGCCAAGGACTCCGTCGACGAGGCCAACCGGGTCCACGACCTTGCCCAGCGGGCCGAGGCCGAGGACCTCACCTCGCGCACGGCCGGCGACGTCGAGCGGGCCAAGGCCGCCAAGGCGGCCTACGACGACAAGCAGGCCTCGATCGGCGAAGCCGTCCAGCAGCTGCGCCGCACCAAGGACGAGGCGGACCGACTCGCCACCGCCCTGGCCCAGCCGAACCCGGACACCGCGACCATCGCCACCGACGGGCGCAAGCTCGCCGTCATGTCGATGAAGATCGCCGGCCCGTGGGAGGGCACCGCTGCCCGTGCCGCGCTCTCCGGCACCGACCAGGCCGTCCTCGACTTCGTCCGTACCGGTCGCCGCGCGGCCATCGAGATGGACAACCGGGAGCGGGTCCAGAACCTCGCCACCACCTCGGAACTGCCGGCGGTGCGCACCGCGGCCGCGCAGGCTCTGCAGGGTGACAACAACGCGGTCACCGCGTTTCTGACGACCGGCCAGTACCACTCGGCCACCGCCGACTTCCAGGTCAGCGTCGCCCAGGTCATCAGCACCGGCGGAGCCGGAGTCAAGGCCGCCGGCCGCGCCGCACTCAACGGCAGCGTCGACTCCCTGCGCGACTTCCTCACCAACGGCCGCTACCTGGCCCAGCTCTCCGACGACCAGGTCACCGCGGCCTCGCTGCGCAACTCGGGCGGCCCGGAGGTCAAGGCCGCGGCGCAGATCGCCCTCGAGGGCCCCCCGGAGGTGCTCCGGGCCTTCGTCGAGACCGGGCAGTACACCGCCGCGCGCAAGGACGCGCTCGCGGCGACCCACCAGGCCGAGATCCAGCGGATGATCTCCGAGGCATCGGCGGTCACCGCCTACGCCCAGCAGAGCGCCGCCGAGGCCGTCCAGGCCGCGGCGATCGCCCGCAGCGCCTCCGACGAGGCCAACGCCGCCTCCGCGCAGGCCAAGGACGCCGCGAACAAGGCCGCCGGCTACGCCGCCGAGGCCAAAGCCAAGGCCGACGCCGCGGCCGTCAGTGCGAAGAACGCCGCCGAATCGGCGAAGACGGCTGCTTCCGCCGAGGCCTCGGCCCGGCACTCCGCCGCCTCCGCCGCCTACTCGGCTCAGCAGGCCCGGAGCTCGGCCGCCAGCGCAAGCTGGTCCGCCCAGTACGCCTACGCCGCCGCCGCGCAGGCGAAGGCCGACGCCGAGGCAGCCGGCCAGGACACGGTGGTCGCAGCCCAGGCCGCGCAGAACGCCATGGAGGCGTACAAGACCAAGTACGCCACGGAACAGGAGGCCGCCCGCAAGGCCGCCGAGCAGGCCGCCAACGACGCCCAGGCCAAGCAGCAGGCCGAGCAGGACAAGAAGTCGGCGACCGACACGATCGAGGCAGAGCTCCGCAAGGAAGCCGCCCAGCACAAGTCGGGCTGGCTGGACACCGTCCTGAACGTCACCCACGGAGCCCTCGACCTCATCGGCGGCGTCGGAGGCATGTTCCTGCCGGGCATCGCCGACATCGCCGACCTGGTCAACTGCGGCATCTACGCCCTGCAGAAGGACGTCGAGAACGCGATCCTCTCCTGCGTCGGCGCCATCCCGCTCGCCGGTGACGCCGCAGCCGTGGCCAAACTCGCCAAGTGGGCCGAGAAGGTCCCCGGGGGCAAGAAGGTCATGGAGTTCCTGGAGAAGCTCTTCTCCAAGGTCCCCGGCACCTGCCCCATCGGGAAGAACAGTTTCCCGGCCGGCACCCGCGTCCTGATGGCCGACGGGTCGACCAAGCCCATCGAGCAGGTCCGTGTCGGTGACCAGGTCCTGGCCAGCGACCCGGGTACCGGCCAGACCGGTGCCCGCTCCGTCGATGCGACGATCTACACACCCGACGACCGCGACTTCACCGATCTGGCGGTGCGGTCGAACACGGCGGATGCCACGCTGACGGCGACGGACCACCACCCCTTCTGGTCCGCCAACCGTCAGACCTGGGTCGACGCCGCCGACCTCCGGATCGGCGATGAGTTGCGCACCGCCGCCGGCGCGACCGCGACGATCTCGGACGTCCGGCACGCGGCCATCCTGCAGCCCGCCTACAACCTGACGGTCCGTGACCTCCACACGTACTACGTGCTCGCCGGCCCCACGCCGGTCCTCGTGCACAATTCGAGCGGCGGTTCGTGCCCGAGGTTCGTCGTCGACTCGAGTGGTGTCGCCACCGATCTCAAGCCGCTCGGACGAGGTTCCACCGGCCGCACCGTGCCGAATAGCCTCGAAGAGAAGCTGGCCATGGAGCAGGCGATGTCGAATCCTGGAGCCGGTAGGCAGATCAACGTCCCCATGACCGACCCGCGCTGGCACCTGTCGGAGGGCTGGGTTAAAATGTCGCAGAATATCAATGGGGTTGAGGTCCACTACGTGCGGAATACCCGCACTGGGCAGGTGGATGACTACAAGTTCAAGTAAGGGATACCGTGATCGTAGATTGCGTTGCCAATTCCGGCGCGGATCTCGGCCCGTATCGTCGCGGTCTCTTCTATACGGAAGAGACGAGGTTTGATCTCACTGTCGGGAAGTCATACGAAGTCTATGCGATGGCGCTCATCAGCGGTTCGCTGACGGTGCTCGTGGCAGACGAGTACGACAAGCCGGCCTGGCTCCCGATCGAACTCTTCGAGGTCCGCGACCCGCGCGTTCCCGATCACTGGGAGTTCGCCAAGGGCGAGGTCGGACCGAATGCTCCGGCTCCTGGAGAGTTGATTTGCCAGGCGCGTTGGGGTTATGGCGAGGTTGTGCGTTCGGAGATCCATTACTACGGACTCGAAGAGCGTGATCCCGAAGCCCTTCGAATCTTCCACGAAGAGCGCTCAAGAGGATCCCGCGACTAGTCGCTTCGATATGGTCCTTGATCCAATATGGCGCCCCATCTGATGGTTCAGGTGGGGCGCCATATTTGCACCAGGCCCGCCGGGGTTGAACGAAAAGCTCAGAGCGACTGCTCCGCCCAGATGATCTTGCAGGCCGGGGTGTAGCGGGTGCCCCAGCGCTCGGCGAGCTGGGCGACGAGGAAGAGGCCGCGTCCGCCCTCGTCGGTGTCCGCGGCGTAGCGCAGGTGCGGGGAGGTGCTGCTGGTGTCCGAGACCTCGCAGATCAGCGTGCGGTCCAGGATGAGACGGACCCAGATCGGCCCGCTGCCGTAGCGGATCGCGTTGGTGACCAGCTCGCTGAGGATCAGCTCCGTGGTGAACACCTGCTCCTCCAGCCCCCACTCGACCAGCGTCCGGACGGCCGAGGCCCGGACGCCGGCCACGGCGGCCGGATCCGGCGGGACGTCCCACCGGGCGATCCGGTCGGCCGGCAGCGCCCGGGTGCGCGCCACGAGCAGGACGGCGTCGTCCGTCGAACTCGCGGGCAGCAGTGCGTCGAGCACCGCGTCGCAGGTCTTCTCGGGCGACCGGTCGGCGTTTGCCAGCGCGTTGCGCAGCAGCCCGAGGCCGCAGTCGATGTCCCGGCGGCGGTCCTCGACGAGGCCGTTGGTGTACAGCACCAGCCGGCCGCCCTCGGGCACCTGCAGCCGCGCGGTCTCGAACGGCAGCCCGCCCACGCCGAGCGGCGGCCCGGCCGGCAGGTCGAGGTACTCCACCGTGCCGTCGGGCGCGATCAGCGCGGGCGGGAGGTGGCCGGCCCGGGCCAGCTCGCAGCTCCGCGACACCGGGTCGTAGACCGCGTACAGGCAGGTGGCTCCGGTGATCCCGGGGCCGTCCCGCGCGGTGGCGTCGTCCTTGTCGATCCGGTTGACCAGTTCGTCGAGGTGCGCGAGGAGGTCGTCGGGCGGCAGGTCCAGCACGGAGAAGTTGTGCACGGCCGTCCGGAGGCGGCCCATGGTGGCGGCCGCCTGCACCCCGTGCCCGACGATGTCCCCCACGACCAGCGCGACGCGGGTGCCGGACAGCGGGATGACGTCGAACCAGTCGCCGCCGACGCCCGACCGCGCGGGCAGGTAGCGGTAGGCGACGTCGAGGGCGCTCTGCTCGGGCAGCCCCCGGGGCAGCAGGCTGTGCTGGAGGGTCACGGCCATGCTGTGGTCGCCGGTGACCGCCGAGCTGATCTGCTCCTGGGTGGCGTACTTGGTGTCGAAGACGCCGGTGTTACGGCCGAGGCGCAGCGCCGCCACCCGGTCGGCGACCGTCCGGACGCTCTCCGGGTCGTGGCTGACCACCAGCACCCCGAGCCGCTGGGCCCGCAGGCGCTCGACCAGCTCCAGGACCAGGACGGTCTCCCCCACCCCGAGGGCGGCCGTGGGCTCATCCAGGATCACGATCCGGGGGTCGCCGATCATCGCCCGCGCGATGGCGACGGACTGCCGCTGGCCGCCGGAGAGCGAGCCGACCGGGACGCGCAGGCTGGGGATCCGGACGGACAGGGAGCTCAGCAGCCGGTGGCAGCGCCGCTCCATCTCGACCTCCTTGAGGATGCCGAACCTGCGCAGCTCGCGGCCGAGGAAGACGTTGGCGACGGTGTCGAGGTTGTCGCACAGCGAGAGGTCCTGGTGGACGGTGGCGATGCCCAGGTTCTGGGCGTCGAGCGGCCTGCGCAGGTCGACGGCCCGGCCCTCCCACTCGATCACCCCGGTGTCCGGCGGGGCCACCCCGGACAGGACCTTGACGAGGGTGGACTTGCCCGCACCGTTGTCCCCGACCAGGGCGACGACCTCCCCGTCGTTGATGTCGAGGCCGACATCGCTCAGCGCCTGGACGGCGCCGAACCGCTTGGAGACGCCGCGTACGGCCAGCAGGGGGGTGCGTGCCACGGAATCGGTCTCCTTCCCGTCACGGTTCGTCGTCGCGTCCCGGTCCACGGCCACGGTTCACGGTTCGCGGGGGACGGACCGGACCAGTAGCAGCGCGACGTCGTCGGTGCGGTGCTCCGCGTGTCCGGCCCGCCCGATGAGCGCGTCCGCCAGCCGGTCGAGCGGTTCGCCGCCGTGGCGGGCGAGCGTGGCGGTGAGGTCGGCCAGTGCCCGGCCGAGGTCGGCGCCGGGCGTCTCGATGAGGCCGTCGGTGTACAGGACCAGGGTGGTGCCGACCGGCAGGTCGATCCGGATGGCCGGGTACTCGGCGTCGGGATCGACGTTCAGCACCAGGCCGACGATGGGCTCCACCGCCTTCGCCCGGCCGTCCTGCCCGTACAGCAGGGGCACTGGGTGGCCGGCGGTGGCCAGCCGGGCCTCGCGCCGGACGAGGTCGACGCAGAGGTAGGTGCAGCTGGCCAGCAGGGCCGTGTCGAGGTCGGCCAGCAGGCGGTTGGTGCGGGCGAGCACGGTGCTCGGGTCGGCGTCCGCCGCGGCGAAGGCGCGGACGGCGGTGCGGACCTGGCCCATCAGCGCGGCGGCGTTGACGTTGTGGCCCTGGACGTCGCCGATGACGATGGCCACGGTGTCCGGCCCGACGCGGATCAGGTCGTAGAAGTCTCCTCCGACGTCCATGCCCTCGGTGCACGGAAGGTAGCGGGCGCTGATCTCCAGGCTCGGGACCGCGGGCAGCGCATGGGGCAGCAGGCTCTCCTGGAGGCCGTGGGCGAGGACGAGTTTGGTGTCGTACAGCCGGGCGCGGTCCAGGGCCTGGGCGATCAGGCCGCCGAGTGAGGTGAGGACGGCGCGCTCCTCCACGTCGAAGGGGTGCGGCTCGGCGAAGGCCAGCACGCAGGTGCCGATCAGCCGGCGTGAGGTGACCAGCGGCAGGTAGGCCCAGGCCGCCATCCCGTCCTGGGTCTCGTGGCGCTCCGGGTACAGCCGTTCCAGTTCCGCACGGGTCTCGAAGAACGCCGGCACGGGATTGGTCGACGCCTGGACGCCGGGCGTGGACTCCGTGAGCGCGGTGCCGTCGAACTGGTCGACCAGGCCCGGCGGGTAGCCGCGGTGGCCCGCGATCCGCAGCCGGCCTCCCTCGGCCATCAGGACCGCGACGGCCTGGCCGCCGAAGGCCGGCAGGATCTGCTCGGACACCATGGTGACCACGTCCTGCACGGTGATGGCCTCGGTCAGCGCGCTCGCGAGGTGGAGGAGGTGGTACAGCGCTCCGGGCCGCGTGTGCACGGCCCGCTCGGCCGGCGTTCCGGTCAGCTCGCCGTCGGCGGCGGAGATCCGCACCGTGACGCCGGACGCGTCCGGGAAGAGCTGGAACGACAGCCACCGGTCCGGCGGCCGCAGTGCGACGAAGGCGGTCGGGTGCCCGCTCATCAGCGCCGCCCGGTAGTGGTACTCGTACACCGGATCGCGCAGCCAGGGCAGGGCGGCCCACGGCCGGGCGCCCAGCAGGCGCTCCGCCGGCTCGCCGAGCAGCTCGGCGGCGGCCGGCGTGACCTCGGCCAGCCTGCCGTCCAGGTCGATGTCGCAGACGCCCTCCGGCAGGCGGGCGGCCATCGCGGTGGGCGGGGCGGCGGAGGCGTCCTCCGCCACCCCGGGGCGCGGGCCGGCCCGGATCGGGCGGCCCGCCCGGACCGCCTCCGCCAGCACCCCGGCCAGGCGCCGGGCGAGCGCTTCGAGCCCGTCGCGTTCCCCGGTCGACAGATCGCGGGGGTGGTCGGCGGGCCAGAGCAGGAAGATCACCCCGTACGTCCTCTCCCCCTCGACGAGCGGAACGGCCGAGAGGCAGAACGCGTACGGCATGGCGACCGCGACCCGCGGGTACCGGCGCGCCATCTCCTCCGCGCCGCCCACCCAGACGACCCGGCCGCTGCGGGCCGCCTCGACCACCGGGATCGGCGCGGTCATGCTGATGCGCTGCCACGGCCTGGTGAACTGGCGGGCGGCCCCGAGGGTCATGACCAGTTCGAGCAGCTCCCGGTCGTCCGACAGCAGGTAGAGCCCGCCCATGTACGCGTCGAACAGCTCCGGCACCGACCGCAGGATCCGCGCCAGCACCTCGGGGCCGCGCCCCGCGCTCGCCTCGACGGCCTCCTGGCCGGGCCGCGACGACGCATGCCATGACATGCTCATCGCAACACCTCATCCGAGCCGGCGGGACACCTGCACCCTTCGTTCCATACTGGCCCGATCGGGCACCGAACGCCCTTCGCCCGGGCACCCGGCGCAGCCGCCGGCCACCAGCCGCCCGCCACGGCCCCGGCGGGCGGGGGGTCAGAGCAGGCCGCGCTCGGTGACGCGCTGGCCGAGCTGGAAGCGGCTCTGGGCATCGAACTGCTCCATCAGGTCGGTGATCATCCGGCGCTCGGTGCGCAGGGAGACGCCGAGGCGGCGGGCGGCGGCCTCGTCGGTGAGGCCGGCGGAGAGCAGGCGGAGCAGTTCGCGCTGCTGCGGGGTGATCTCGCCGGCCGGGACGGCGGGGGCGGAACCGAGCACCTCGGCCTGCTCCCAGATCTGGTCGAAGAGCGCGCACAGGCCGGCGACGGCGCCGAGTTCACGGATCACGGCGACGCCCCTGGTCAGGTCGTCGGGATCGAGGGGGACCATCGCGACCTCGCGGTCCACGATCTGCATCCGCATCGGCAGGACGCTGGTGGTGCGGGTCTCGCCGCCCTGCGCGGCCAGCCAGTTGGCGTGCTCGACACTGCCGGGGTCGTTGCGGATGCTGCCCAGGTAGACGGTCTTCACCTTGACCCCGCGGTCCAGCAGCGCCTGCGTGATCGGGCGGCTGGCCTCGCGGTTCTCCGCGGTCTGCTTGCCCCCGGGGGCGAAGGCCATGGTCTCGCGGCAGGCCTGGGCGCCCAGCTCCTCCAGGCGGGCCCGGATCTCGTCCAGGCCCGTCAGGTGCTCGATGCCGCCGGCGCCCTCCTCCGGCCGCAGCATGGAGTACTCGGCGACCAGCCCGGCGATCGCGGCCCGGCTGGACTCGACCTCGTGCTGCCTGCGCGCGATCTCGGCCTGCCGGCGGGCGAGGAGCGCCTCGAAGGCCACTTTGGGGCTGACCGTGCGCATCGCACCGCCGCCCTCCCAGGACGGGCGGATCAGCTCCTGGTCGGCCAGCTCGTCCATGGCCGCACGGACGGCCGCCCCGTCCCAGGCGAGCGACTCGGCGATCCGGGCCACGCCCCAGTCGGGCTGACTCAGCATGAGGCGGTAGACGGCCTCGGCCTGGTGCGTGAGTCCCAGCGTGGTCAGCATTCGGTCGGCTCCCTGGCGGTAAAGCGAGCTGCGCCGCAACCAGCATTCGGTTCGCGCACGTACGGTGCTGGACGCAGAGCCCTCTCATCTGCATCTGGGCAGGTCCAGGTCAGAAAATACCACCCTCCCGGAGACGCCAGACACCCGCCGATCAGCGGTGATCCACACCGCTCGCGGAGAGGGGGGAACGGACGGGAAACGGATCGCGACCGGACCGCGACCGACGGCCGCACAACGGGATTCATCGCAGGAAACCGGACGCCCGGGCTGGCGCAGGCATGCCATGGCAAGAACGTGCCGACGCGAGCCCGCACATCGGCGCCCCGCTTCCACCATCGTGGCTGGGTGCATGTCGTCCACTTCACCATGACCCGCCCGCGCGACGCCCCGGTTCCGGCCGCCGGGACGGTGACCGCCGCATTGCGCACCGCCGCCCGACTCCACGACGGCCCGGAACACGTCCGCGTGCACGGCTCGCGCGCCGGCGCGCGGGGCGTGATGTTCGTGCTCGCACCGAACCCGGACACCGCCCGCGCCCTGTGCCTGGCGGTCTGCGTCCAGGCCATCGCCGGAACCCCCGAGCTGACCGGATGGTTCGTCCACACATGACCGCCCGGTCACCCCTGGCACAGTCCGGCCGCAGCCACTGACACAGATATGCCAGCGACAACTTGTGTCACCCGGGAGCAGGGACAACCGGCTTGCGGGCGGGGCAGAATCGAACTCGTCGAAGCGCGGCGAGCAGCACCACGGACCGCCGCCCGGCCGATCACCCACACCACGCCACCGGGCATCCCCTTGCCCGAAAGGAGCCACCATGTCCGCCAAGAAGTTCCGTCTCGTCTCCGCCGTCGCCGCCGCCACCGTGGTCCTGGGCGCCGCCGCCGGGCTCACCGCCGCCGGCACCGGGAGCAGCGCGCCGGACCGTGGCACCGTCACCCTCGCCGACCAGGGCCCGGCCACCTCGACCGGCAGCACCACCAACACCGCCACCGACACCGCCAACACCACCGGCACGAACGACCAGCACCACAACTCGCACATCAACGACATGGGCTGGCAGTGGTGAAGCGGCGCCGGCCCCGCCCGGCGCCACCGTCCGGCCCGCCCGGACCCGCGCCGCCCCGGACCCGACCGGCCCTGACCGGTCCCGCCCCGGGCCGGCCCTGACCCCGCACCAGCTCCCCACAACTGCGTCCGAGCCACCACGCGACGGCCCCGGCTCGGCGGAGGCAGCCATGACCACTCCTCTCCTTCCGCCCACCCACCCGGCCGGCCTCAGCTTCGAACTGCTGGGTGAGGTCCGGGGCTGGCGGGACGGCATCGAACTCCCGCTCGGAGCGCCCCGCCAGCGCGCCCTGCTCGCCGTCCTGCTGCTGCGCGCCGGCTCACCCGTCGGCCGCGACCACCTGATCGACGGGATCTGGGGCGACGCCACCGTGGCGGACGGCGCCAACCTGGTGCAGGCCTACGTCTCCAAGCTGCGCAGGCTCTTCGAACCCGACCGGGCACCGCGCACCACCGGCGGCGTGCTCACCCGGATCGGCGCCTCTTACCGGCTCTCGGTCGGCCCCCTGCAGTGCGACCTCGGCCGCTTCGAGCAGTCGGTGGCCGAAGCCCGGGCGCTGCGCTCGGCCGGGCAGCCCGAAGCCGCCGAACGGACCCTGGCCGCCGCCCTCGACTCCTGGGCCGGCCCCGCACTCACCGGCGTCAGCGGCCCGCTGCTCGACGTCGAACGCGCCCGGCTCGCGGAACTGCGGCTGGCGGTGGTCGAGGAGCACGCCGAACTCGCGCTCCAACTCGGCGGCCACGCCTGGCTGGTGCCCCACCTGCTCGTGCTCACCACCGAGCACCCCTACCGCGAGCGGCTCTGGGCGCTGCTCATGGTCGCGCTCTACCGGGGCAGCCGGCAGGCCGACGCGCTGGCCGCGTACCAGCGGGCCCGGCACACCCTGGCGGAGAACCTCGGCCTGCTGCCGGGACCCGAACTGCGCGGGATCGAGGAGGCCATCCTCGCCGGGCGCCCCGACCCGCTGGCGTCGGCCCACCCCGCCGACCCGCTCGTCCTCGCCCGCCCCGCCCCGGCCGGACCGGCCGGC
>NZ_JBEYVJ010000146.1:0-17493 GCF_040643935.1 Kitasatospora sp. NPDC047058
GCTCGCCCGGCAGCAGGCGGACGGCTGGGCAGCCCGCTCCCGTCGGTCGGCGCGGCGTGCCCCGACGGCACGACGTGCATGGCCGGCGCGGTGTGCCCGGACGGCAGGTCATGCCCACCCGGCAGGTCGTGCCCACCGGGCGCGGCGTGCCCACCGGGCGCGGCGTGCCCCGCCGGACCGTCGGACCCGTCCCGCGGTGGCGGCACCACCTGGACGGTGGGCGCGGAGGCCGGCCCCGTCCCGGCGCGCAGCGGCAGCGGGGTGAGCACCGAGAGCGGCTGCTCCTGGTCCACCACGGTCAGCAGCCCGGCCGGGATCCGCACGATGGTCCGCATGCCGCCGTACGGGGAGGGCTCGATGTGGCAGGCGAAGCCGTACTGCCGGGCGAGCTTGCCGACCACCGCGAAGCCGGTCTTCGGCGGGTTGCCCAGCTCGGTCAGCAGCACCTCGGGCGGGCCGGCCAGCAGCCGGCGGGCCCGGCGCAGCTGGTCCTCCTCCATGCCGATGCCGCTGTCGTCGATGATCACCAGCGCGCCGCGGCCGCCCTGCTGGACGGTGACCGGGACGTCGGTCTCCGGGTGCGAGTACGCGGTGGCGTTGGCGAGCAGCTCGGCGACCGCGATGGCGAGCGGCTCGGCGGCCCGGGCCACCACGGCCAGCCGGTCGTCCCGCAGGTGGTTGGCGACCTTGATCCGGGCGTAGCCGGGCACCCGGGAGAGCCCGCCGACCACCACCTCGGCCAGCGGCGAGTCGGTCCGGGCCAGGCCGGGCCACGCCTCGCAGAGCACCGCGATGGTCTGGATCCGGCGCAGCGCGACCTCGTTGCGGAAGTCGACCTCCAGCAGCCGCGGGTCGTCGTTGTCGTGCTGGAGCTGCTGGACCAGGCTCTGGATCTGGTAGAGCAGGGTCTGGATCTTGGAGGTGGCGCCGCGCATCGCGGCCCGGGCGGCGGCGTCGACCCGTTCGCGCTCGTCGGTGACGGCGGCGGTGGCGGCGTCCAGGACGTCCTGCAGCACCTGCACCGCCTCCGGGCCGACGGCCCGCGCGTCCAGCGGTCCGGCGGCGGGCGCGTTGGGGTGGCTGAGCCGCAGGGCGGCGGCGGCCACCCGCTCGGCGGCGAGGTGGCCGACCTCGGCCAGCAGGCCGGCGGTCCGCCGGTCGGCGTCCTCGGCCCGGCGGCCGGCCTCCGCGGTCCGGTCCTCGGCCGCGCGGACGTGCAGCTCGGCCTCGGCCGCGCGGTGCTCCGCCGCGGCGGTGCGCTGGTCGGCCTCGCGGGCCCGGCCCTCGGCGGCCAGGGCCCTGGTCTCGGCGCGGCGGGCCTCCTCGGTCGCCCGGCGGGTGACCTCCTGCGCCTCGCGCAGCTGCTGCTCGCCCCGGGCCAGCCGCCCGTCGGCGGCACGGGCCCGCTCCTCACCGTGGGCGGCGGCGGTCTCGGCGGTGACGGCCCGGGCGAGCGCCCGGGACCGTCCGCGGGCCAGAACACCGGCCGCCGCGAGTGCGGCGACCGCGATCACCGCCAGGGCGAGCAGCGCGGTCTGCGTCATCGACGTCCTCGGAAGTCCTCGATCGAAGGGGCTGGATGGTCTGGCCGGGCCGTGGACCCCGCCGGTCAGGCGGGGGTGGCGGTGTCGTCCCCGGAGCGGGGCCGCGGCGGGCGGGCGGCGTCCCGGGCCAGTTCCCGGGCCACCAGTGCGACCTGGCTCATCGCCTCCAGGACGTTCGGCACCTCGCTGCCGTCCAGGTGCCGGTACTCGGCGGCGACGGTGAGCACCAGCCGCTCGGGCAGGCCGAGTTCGGGGTGCCGCTGCTCGGCGATGATCCGCCGGGCGGCGTCCAGCGCGGGTATCCCGGCGGCGTGCAGCGCGTGGGCGCGGTCGCGGACGTAGGCGAGGTACGCGATGTGGGCCCGGACGCCGGCCCGGTCGAGCACCGGACCGTGGCCGGGGACGAAGACCTCGGCGCCGGTGGCGAGCGCCTGCTCGCAGGCGGCGATGACGTTCTCCAGCGGGCCGGCCCAGTGCGAGGGGTGGTCGCCGGGCTGCTCGGGCGTCGATCCGAAGATCACGTCACCGGTGAACACCGCGCGCTGGTGCGGCAGGTGCACCAGCAGGTCGCCGCCGGTGTGCGCGGCCGGCAGGGCGGTGATCTGCACGGGGTACTCCCCCACCCGCAGTTCCAGCTCGCCGCTGAACACGGTGTGCGGGTGGACCGGCTCGGCCGCCGACCAGTCGAACTGGCCGAAGTGCTCACGGAGGTAGCCGCCGAGCAGCGAGTCCGGGTCGCCGCCGGTGACGAGTGCGTGCTGCTGCTTCGGCGTCGGCTCGTAGTGGATGTGGTCCAGCGCCTCGCGGGTGGCGATCACCTCGGCGTCCGGGAGGACGCCGGCGCCCCAGAGGTGGTCCCCGTTGGCATGGGTGACGACCACCCGGTCGACGGTGACCCCGTCGGCCAGCCGCCTCCTGCTCTCGGCGAGGAACTCGGCGGCGAGGGAGGGGTCGTAGGGCGTGTCGATCCACAGTGCGGTGCGCGGCGAGGCCAGCAACCCGCAGTTGGCCAGCCCCCAGCCGCGCTTCGGCGGGAGCCACACGTACAGGTCTTCGGCAATCGCGCTCACGTTCGCGCGGCTGATCGTCATGGGCGCGATTATGCCGACGATATGACAGGAGCGGAGCAAAACCCTTGCGATTCAAGCCACTTCCTGCCCCAGACGCTCCCGACCTGTCCCCATTCGCACCGGTGCGGTCTGAACCACTTTGTCTCAAGGGGCAGGACGGGGCGGCCCTCGTGGCGGCCGGCCGCTGTGTCAGCGCGACATCGAGCGCGCGTGCTCCTGCCGGAGCCGCGCCCAGGCGGCCACCTGTTCCGGCTCCCCGGACGGCAACCGCCCACCGGCCCGTTCCACCAGGACGGACGCCGTCGCGATGAAGCCCACGGTCAGCGACCGCAGAATCGGATGCGTCGCCCGGTGGTACTGCCGGACGAGCTCGGCGAGGAACTCCTCGAGGACGGGCAGGTCGATCTCACACTCGTCCTCGATGATGTCCCCGACGCCCGACACCAGGCCGAATGCCGACGCCACCGCCTCGGCCTCACCCTTGAACAGCCGCGCCACCGTGTTCGACGGGTCCCAGACGACCTCGTCCCGCACTTGGAATGTGCAGCTCACTGCGCCCACCTCACTGAGACGTCCACGCCGGGATGCGCGGTCTTCCAATCACCGACAGCCTGCTCCACAGCGGCCCGGAACTCGGGAGTGGCCCCGGGTTCCGTGAAGTCGAGGCCCATCGGGGCGTCCTCGTACCCTTCGAGATACGGCCTGGCGCGGAGGTACGAGTCGAGCTTCTTCACGACATTCTTCTCCACCCACCGCTGCGGATCCATCCGCGGGTCCTGGCCGGTGGCGGTCTTCTCCTCCCAGAGCGTTCCGTTCTCCACCCGGTCGATGTCGGTGATCGTGTCGGAGAGGTCGGCCGGATTGTCGACGATGTAGTTCGTGTCGCCTTCCTGCGGCGGCCGGACCCGGTTCGAGACCGGCTCACCCGGTGCCGGCCCACCGCCACCGCCACCTCCACCGTCGGAGGTCATCTGCACCCGGTCCGGCCCGGCCGCGTCCTGCATGATGGTGCTCAGCCCGGCCCCCGCAAGCCCGAGACCGCCGGCGATCGCCCCGGCCGAGACCACGTTCACCGGCACGCCCAGCACCGCCCCGATCCCAGTGGCGTCCAGGGCGAACCCGCCCACCTCGCCACCGGCGCCGAGCACGGCGAGCCCCAGTCCACCGGCCAGCTCGAGGACGGCGCCCGGATCATGCAGCATCGCATTGCCGACCGAGGCGAGGTCGTTGAGCGCGGTCTCGCCGACCTGCTCGGCGAAGTGGCCTGCATCGGAGAGGAAGTCACCGATGCCGTCGCCGAGCCGGGACCAGAATCCCGGCTTGGGCGGGGCCGCATCCCGCGCCCGCCCCACCTTCTCGGCCGCCGTCCTGCCCATGGATGCGAGCTGGTCGCGCGCGCTCCGCAGGGTCTCGGTCGCCGCCTGCCGGTCACCCGCGTTCCACTGGCCGATCGCCGCGGCCGCCCGGGACTGGGCCCAGACGAGCGTCGGCACGTAGGCGCCCAACGCGTCGGCCGCCTCGTGGAAGGCGTCCCCGGCCCGCAGCCACTTGCCGGGCTGGCCGTGGAAGGCTTTGCGAAACGCGTCTCCGGCCTCGCCCTGCCACCCCTCGGTCGTGTCGATCCGCAGGAGTCCCGCACCGGCCTGGTGCAGGTGGTCGCCGTAGGCGCGGAGTTCGGCCTCGGTCGAGTAGACGGCCGCCGGGCTCCCGGGGATCAGCGCCTTCGGATCACTCGTCGCACCCAGTTCGGCCGCCATCAGTGCACCCCCGGGTCGGTTCCACCGCCCGACACCTTGCTGCCCGACTGGACCAGGTGCTGGTGTGCGTCCTGCTCGGCCTTCGCGTAGGCGTTGGCGCTGGCGGTCAGGCGCGTGCTGATCTCCTTGCCGTCTTCGGCCAGGTTCTCCACGCCACGTTTCCAGCGGCTCAGGAAGTCCGACAGGGTGTGCGCCAAGTGATCGTCGCCGATGGCCGACGACTCGTGTGGAATGTCGGTGACACTCCGCCTGCTCAGCTGGTCCAGTGTGCCGTTCACGCCGGCAGCGGCATCCCGCAGCGCGGCGAGGTCCACCGAGTAGCCGTTCGCCATCCCCACCCCTCCCCCGTGGGCTCCGGGCTCACATCAGCCTCGACGCCCTCCTGAGGTTCATCCTGCGGCGGATGCGCGAGGCATGTCCATGATGATGCGTCAAACTTCAGGCAAAGAAGGCGAGTTGTCGACAAGCAGGCCCGGTCGCAGGACGGGGCCGGACGGAACTCAGGCCGCCGGGAGGAGCCGGCAGACCTCCACCGTCACGTCGACGGTGTCCAGGCCGATCACGCGGCCCTCGACGGCGGCGAATCCTTTCTCCCCACTGCGGAAGAGTGCGGCCAGCGGGGACTTGCGGGTCGCCGCGGCCAGGGCCTCGACCGCCATCGCCGAGCCGAAGGCGAAGACGCCGCAGAGCACGATGCAGGGGGCGTGCCGCGAGGTGTGGGTGACGAAGAGGAAACCGTGGTCGCGGATCAGCTCGTCGGCGGCGTTGTACTGGGCCTCGAAGGTCATCCCGCCCCAGCGGGCCCGGGCCGCCTCCGGGTACTCGATGCAGAAGTCCGGGAAGGCCGCACCGAGGACGGTCGCCGAGTACGGGTTGACGCTCGGGCCGCCGACCGAGAACGTCGGCATCCGCGGGTCCTGCGCCCCGGCGGTGACCAGCTCGATCGTCGCCTTCCGGTTGATCTTCCGGAGCAGGTCGGTGAGCTGGGCGATCGCCCGGGCCTCGGCCATCGGCATGAAGAGGACGTTCCTCGGGCCGCGGCTGGTCAGCCGGCGGCCGTCCTTGGCGAAGGCGAACTCCGCCACCTCGATGCTCGGGGTGATGATCTGCACCCGGCTGTAGGGGGCGAGCAGCGCCCGGAGGAAGCCGTAGCGGAGGAGGAGCCGGGCACGGGCGAGGGAGCGGGCCGCGAGGAAACCGATCACGGCCGGAACGAATCCGACCAGGACCTGAAGCAGGATCTCCATGGCATCCCCCGCACGGAAGACTCGGGCACGAACTGACTGCCGTGAGGTGATGCCCCGTAGAACACCAGGAACTCCCGGCACAGCAGTCCGCCCGGCGTGCGGCGCCGGATGTGCGCCCGATTCACCCGCACGGGCTAGGAAAACAAGCCTCCCGCCCCCTCCGGCCCGTCAGCCGGCCAGCCGCTTGGTGAACTTCCGCTCGCTCGCGCAGCGCTCGTACCCGAGCCACTCGTTGATCGCGAGCATCGGCGCGTTGGTCGCGTCGTTGCTGGTGTACGCCCGCCGGAAACCCGCGGCCTGCGCCCGGCGCAGCGACTCGTGCTTGGCGAGCTTGCTCAGGCCCCGCCCGCGGAAGTCCCGCCGGCAGGCCGTGAAGGCCGACCAGTAGCGCTCGGCGCCGTCCGTCTGCACCGCGCTGAACGCGGCCGGCTCGCCGTCGACCACCGCGACCACGGTGAGCTCGCGGTCGAGATCCGGCCGGGCCCAGACGCCGTTCAGGAAGTCCTCGTAGTCCGCGGCGTCCATCACCACCTCGCCCGGCTCGTCCCGGACCGCGTCCGCCTCGACGACGAAGATCGGGTACGGGTCGTCCACCCACTCGCTCGCCGGACGCAGCTCGACGCCCGCCGGCAGTGCGGGGGCCGGCGGGAGCGGCAGCGCGAGGTCACGGCTGCCGAAGTGGGCCGTCCGGCCCGCGGTGAAGCCGCGGTTGGCCGCGAACTCCAGGGCGGCCGGCTCCTGGTCCACCCAGCTGTGCACCTCGACCACGCCGTGCTCGGCGAGGTGGGCCTCGGCCGCTTCGAGCAGCGCGGTGAACGCGCCCCGGCGCCGGTACGCGGGCAGGATGCTGCCGTTGGCGTAGCCGATGCCCTTGGTGGTGGTGCCGGTGACCAGGCCGCAGCGCAGCGCGCCGGCCACCCGGCCGTCGAGCTCGGCGACGAGGGTGCGGTGGTGCTGCTCGGCCGGGTAATGGGCGTCCAGCCACACGAACGTCTCGGGCGTGAGCACCAGGTGTTCACGGCCCGCGCTGTGGGCGGCGGCCACGGCCTCGGCGTCGGCGGGGCGGAAGTCACGGATCGTCAATGTCGTCATAGGTGGGTCACGGTAGTGTCCGGGGTGCCGGTTCGCCTCCGAATTTCCGCCCCCACCTGCGGTTCTTCCACCGGGAGAGGGTTAGAGTCCCTCTCGAACGGGCCGGCAAGCTCAAGTAATGCTCTGAGATTACCGGGCAAGGCTTGGCAGCCGCCGCGCCCGGGGACATCCTCAGCAGCACGGCCCGGACCGGCCCTGGCGACGACGCCCGCGCCGGCCGACGGCCCCCCACCCAGCCCTCAGAAGGGGGCGCACCGATGACCTCCCCTGCACTGAACACCCCTGCCCGGCAGGCCGACGGCGGCACGCTGGGCGTCGGCCTCGGCTGGCGCGGCGAGATCGACCTCGTGGTCGAGCGCCAGCCCGGTCTGGACTGGGTCGAGGTGGTCGCCGAGAACATCTGCGCCGGCCACCTGCCCGAGTCGCTGCAGGTCCTGCGGGCCCGTGGCGTCACCGTGATCCCGCACGGCGTCTCGCTCGGCCTCGGCGGCGCCGGCAGGCCCGACCCGGCCCGGCTCGACAAGCTCGCCGGGGCGGCCGAGGCGCTCGGCTCGCCGCTGGTCACCGAGCACCTGGCGTTCGTCCGGGCCGGCGGCCTGGAGGCCGGGCACCTGCTGCCGGTGCCGCGCTCGCGCGACGCGCTCGACGTGATCGCCGAGAACGTCCGGATCGCGCAGGACCGGCTGCCGGTGCCGCTGGCCCTGGAGAACATCGCCGCCCAGCTGGCCTGGCCGGACGACGAGCTGACCGAGGGGCAGTTCCTCGCCGAGCTGGTCGAGCGCACCGGCGTCCGGCTGCTGATCGACGTCGCCAACCTGCACACCAACCGGGTCAACCTCGGCCTGGACCCGGCCGCCGAGCTGGACCGGCTGCCGCTGGAGGCGCTCGCCTACGTCCACGTGGCGGGCGGCCGGCTGGTCGACGGCGTCTGGCACGACACCCACGCCCACCCCGTCACCGAGCCCGTGCTGGAGGTGCTGGCCGAGCTGTGCGCGCGGGTCGTACCGCCCGGCGTGCTGCTGGAGCGGGACGCCAACTTCCCGCCGCCCGCCGAGCTGGCCGCCGAACTGGACGCCATCCGGCGCGTCCTGGACGGGGCCCGGCGGCCGTGACGACCCCGGAGACCGACACCACGACCGGCACCACGACCGACAGGACGACCGGCACGACGGCTGGCACGACGACCGGCACGACCGGCAGGACACCGGAGACCGTGCACCCGCCGGAGGACTGCCGCCTCGCCGCCGCCCGGGCCCGGCTGGCCGAGCGCCAGGAGGCCCTGCTGGCCGCCCTGGTGGCGGGCGGGCCGGTCCCGCCGGGCTTCGACGAGGCCCAGGTCCACGCCCAGGCACTGGGCCTGGCCCACAAGCGCCGGGACACCGCGGCCAAGGTGGCCCCGGACCTGCCCCGGCTGCTCGGGCCGCAGTACGGGCCGCTGTTCCTCGCCTACGCGCGCCGGCACCCGCAGACCGGCGGGTACCGCGCCGACGCCCGGGCCTTCGCCGCCTGGGCACTGGCCAACACCTCGGCCTACGGGCCCGGGGAGGGGCTCGGCCCCGAGCGGCGCCGGGCCCTGGCGCGGTGGCTCGACGGCCCCGCCCCGGAGCAGCCGACCGGCCCGCTCACCCGCCTGCGCCGGGCGCTCACGCCCCGCCGCCGGCCCACCCACTGACATCGACCGACCGCACCAACCCGTTCGGGGGGACCGCCCATGTGGCACAACAGCTACTTCCTCATCCCGGCCGTACCGCTCGCCGCCGCCGCGCTCTACGCGACGCAGACCAAGCAGCAGGTCGGGCGCGTGCGCCAGGCCCGGGGACTGCCCGGCCGCGGCCTGCCGCTGATGGAGGCCGCCTTCCTGGCCGGCGGCCCGGGCCGGGTGTTCGACACCGCACTCCTGCGGATGCACCAGGCCGGCCACGTCGTGGTCAACCGGGACCGGCTGGTCACCATCACCCGCAACGACCCGTACGACGCCGTGGACCAGGCCGTCATCGACGCCGCGGGGGCGACCGGACAGCGCGAACTCGGCCCGCTGCGCCGCACGGTGATGCGCTCGTCCGCCGTCCAGAAGCTCGGCGACGGGCTCGCCGACCGGGGGCTGATGCGCTACCCGGACCGGATGCGCCGGGCCCGCTGGGCGCACCGGCTGATCTGGTTCGCGCTGATCGCCGTGGTGGCCACCACCGTGCTGGCGTACGTCCTGGACGACGGCTCCGCCGGCTCCGACAGCCCGGCGCTGTGGATCCCGCTGGTCCTGCTCGGGACCGGCCTGCTCTCCCTGCTCGTCACCCGGCCGCACCGGGAGCGGATCACCCCGGCCGGCCGGCGCCAGCTCGCGCTGATGACCGCCGGCGGCGCGTGGCGGCCCGGCGTCGGAGCGCCGGCGGCCGGTGCCCTGCTGCTCGGCGCGGTCGCGCTCGGCGGGCTGGCCGCCGGCGGGCTGGACGACCCGGAGCTGCAGGACGCGCTGCTGACCGCCGCCGCGGAGGACGCGGCCCACGACGCCGTCACCAGGGCGGCGTTCGGGGGCGGGGGCTCGTCCAACTCCTCTTCCTCGTCGTCCGGTTCCAGCTGCGCGAGCCCGGCCACCTGGTGCGGCTCCTCCTCGGACTCCGGCTCCTCGGGATCGAGCTGCGGCAGCAGCAGCTGCGGCTCGTCCTCGGGCAGTTGCGGGTCGTCGTCCTCGTCGAGCTGCGGCTCCAGCTCCAGCAGCTGCGGGTCCTCGTCCAGCTGCGGCTCCAGCTGCGGTGGCGGCGGCTGCGGCTCCTGAGGCCCCGGCCCGCCCCGCCTCCCGCGTCACAGTTCGGTATCGCGCGCCGGGAATGCGTTCCCCGCGGAGGGCGGGCGGGTCTACAACAAGCCCATGTGGTTGCTCTTCCTGATACCGGCCTGTGCCGCCGCGGTGTTCTCCTGCATCCGGCTGGTCCGGATGACCGCCACCGCCGACGCGCTCGCCGGCCAGGAGGGGCCCCGGCCGCCCGAGGCGGTCGGGATCGGGCTGTACGAGACGGCCTACCTGGCCGGCGGCCCGGACCGGGTGGTCGACCTGGCCCTGGTCCTGATGGCCTCCCGCGGCCGGCTGCACCTCGCCCACACCGGCTGGACCACCGTGGTCGACCCGAAGGGCCGCAGCCGGCTGGAGCGCGCGGTGGTCGCCGGCGTCGGCCCGGACGGCCAGTGCCCGACCGAGGACCTGCGCCGGGCGATGGCCGTCCACCCCACCGTCCTGGAGATCGGCGCCCGGCTCGCGCTGGCCGGCCTGGCCACCCCGGCGCCGGTCCAGCAGCAGACCGTCCTGGTGATCCGGCAGGTCCGGCAGGCGCTGCTGCTGTCCCTGGTCCTGCTGGCCGGCGCGCTGGCCTTCGGCGGCTTCGCGGACGGTGACACGCTGGCCCCGCTCGCCTGGTTCTCGCTGCCGCTGGTACTCACCTCCGGGACGCTGCTGATGGCCCGGGTCGACGTCTACCCCTACACCCGCTGGGCCTCCCCGGTCGGCCAGGAGGTGCTCCGCGAGGTCCGCCCGCCGCGCCAGCACGGCCTGACCGACGACGACGAGCGCGAACTGCTCACCGCCGTCGCCATGATCGGCCCCGCCGCCCACCCCGACGCCCGCCTCCGCGCCGCCCTCCGCCACCGGCACTGACCCCGGGACCGGTTCCGCCCCCTGAGCGGCGGGGCGGAGGCGGCGCGGCGGCGCGGCGGGGGCGTGCCGGGAACGCGACGAGGGCCGGTCCCCCGTGCGGACGGGGGACCGGCCCTCGGGGCCGGCCGGGGCGGGCCGTTGCTCAGACCAGGCCGTTGAGGAGCTCGCTCACCGGCTTGCGGCGGCCGGTGAAGAACGGCACCTCCTCGCGGACGTGCAGCCGCGCACGGGACGGGCGCAGGTCACGCATCAGGTCGACGATCCGGTGCAGCTCGTCCGCCTCGAAGGCGAGCAGCCACTCGTAGTCGCCGAGCGCGAACGAGGCCACCGTGTTGGCCCGCACGTCGGGGTAGCCGCGCGCCATCTGGCCGTGCTCGGCGAGCATCGCGCGCCGCTCGGCGTCCGGCAGCAGGTACCACTCGTAGGAGCGGACGAACGGGTACACGCAGACGTAGTCGCGCGGGCGCTCGTCGGCCAGGAACGCCGGGATGTGCGACTTGTTGAACTCCGCCGGGCGGTGCAGCGCCATGTTCGACCAGACCGGCTCCAGCACCCGGCCCAGGCCGGTGCGGCGGAAGCGGTTGTACGCCTCCTGGAGGTCGTCCGAGTCCGCCGCGTGCCACCAGACCAGGATGTCGGCGTCCGCGCGCAGACCGGACACGTCGTAGGTGCCGCGCACCGTGACGTCCTTCGCGGCGAGCTGGGCGAACAGCTCGTCCACCTCGGCGGCCAGGGTGGTCCGGTCCTCGGGCAGGTCGCCCTTGAGCTTGAACACCGACCACATGGTGTAGCGGATGACCTGGTTCAGGTCGCGCGCCTTCTTCTTCTCGGGCTGCTGCTCCGGCTGCTGCTCAACGGTCTCAGTCATGCGCCCATTGTCCTCTCCGTGACGTGCTCCCCGACCGGCGGGGTCAACATTTTGTCGAGCTCGGCGACGGCCGCCCGCGCGCTCGCGATGCAGGCCGGGATGCCCACCCCGTCGTACGCGGCCCCGCACAGCGCCAGTCCGCCCGCCCGGGCGGCCGCCGCCCGGATCCGCGCCACCCGGTCGAGGTGGCCGACCGGGTACTGCGGCAGGCCGGCCCGCCAGCGGGTGACCGCGGTGTCGTACGGGCGGGCGGTCAGGCCGATCGCCTCCCGCAGGTCGGCCAGCGACTGCGCGACCAGCTCCTCGTCCGGCAGCTCCAGCGGCTGCTCCTCGCCGAGCCGGCCGAGCGAGGTGCGCAGCACGAAGGTGTCCGGGGCCGAGCGCTCCAGCCAGCCCCACTTGTTGGACGAGAAGGTGGACGCCTTGATCCGGCGGCCGTCCACCGGCGGCACCAGGAAGCCGCTGCCGGCCGGCGGCTCCGGCAGGTCGGCCCGCCGGAACGCCAGGGTGACCAGCGCCATCCCCGCGTACGCGACGCCGTCCAGTTCGCTGGCGGCCCCGGGGGCGTCGGCGCGCAGCAGCCGGGCCGCGGCCGGCGCGGGCACGGCCAGCACGACGGCGTCCGCGGACAGGACCTCGCCGTCGGCGGTCACCACCCGCCAGCCGTCGGGGGTGCGGCGCAGCCCGTCCACCGCGGTCCGGGTGCGCAGCTCGACGCCGGACTTCGCGCAGGCCGCGGCCACCGCCTCGGGCAGCGTGCCGAGGCCGCCGCGCAGGCCCTGGAAGACGGGGGTGGAGACGGTCTGAGGCCGGGTGGCCAGCTCGTGCACGCCCTCGACCAGCGAGCCGCCGCCGCGGGCGATCGCCACCAGCTGCGGTACGGCGGCGCGCAGCGAGATCTCGTCCGCGTGCCCGGCGTAGACGCCGCCGAGCAGCGGCTCGACCAGCCGGTCCACCACCTCGCGGCCCAGCCGCTCGGCGACGTACCGCCCGATCGCGATGTCGTCCGCGACGGCCTCGCCGGTGCTCTCGTGCCGCGCCCGCTCCAGGCCCTCCGCAGTGAGCACCCCGGACGCGGCGAGCGCCGCCAGGTCTCCGGGGACGCCCATCACCTGTCCGCCGGGCAGCGGGCGCAGCGCACCGCGGGTCCAGATCGCGGCCTTCGCGGTGGTCGGCGGCTCCAGCTCCTCGCCCAGGCCGACCGCCTGCGCCAGCTCGACCGCCTCCGGCCGCCGGGCCAGCATCGACTCGGCCCCCAGGTCCACCCGGACCCCGCCGACCTCACCGCCGTACAGCTTCCCGCCGAGCCGCTCGGACGCCTCCAGCAGCGTCACCCGCGCCCGTGCGGGCCCGCCCGCCGCTCCACTCAGAAACGCGGCAGCGGCCAGCCCCGCAATACCGCCGCCGATCACTACGACCTGTGCTTGCGCCATGCCCCGCAGTCTCGCAGGTCCTTACACGAATGCCTCAATCCGCTGCACGCCCCGGCCGCTTCCGCCGGGACACCAGCGCCTCGAGATCGAGGGCGACGGGCAACGGCAGCGGCCGTTCCAGCCTGCACCGGAAAATCCCGGCCGGAGAGTAGGAACTGGTCGTCCGCTCCAACTCGAAGACGTGCACGACCGGCAGACCGTCCTCCTCCTCGACGATCCAGTAGTGCGGGATGCCGGCCTCGGCGTACTTGCGGAACTTGACCGTGCGATCGCGGTGTGCGGACTCCGGCGATACGACTTCGATGACGAGCACCACGTCGGCCGCGTCATATCGCGTGCGGGCGGGGTCCGGCTCGGCAGTCACGACCATCACATCAGGTTCCGGACGGTTGAGCCGGTCGAGGGTGATCGTGATCTCGCGCTCCGGTCACATCCCCTCCGGTACGAGGTCCTCCAGCGCGGCGTCCGTCGATCAGTTCGGTGTGCCGCGGCGCCTGCGGCAGGTGGTCGTGGTCGTCGGCGATCCACCCCTCCTCGCGGGGCGGGTACATCCACTCCGGCAGCTCGCTCATGGCCCGACGGTAGCGAAACCGCCCGGTGCCCGGGGTCTTGTCCGGGCCGCCATCGAGCCGTGACCGAGTTGCGATCTCCCGGCCGGGTCCGTTCGGCGGGTGGCCCCGTCCAATGGTCCGGGCGTCCGGATCCGGGTGCCGGGTACGGGAGTTGGGGAGGGTTCGACGTGGTGCGAGGACGGCTCGGGGCGGGACGCAGAGCGGGGGCGGCGGCGGTGGTCGCGGCGGTGGTGCTGGTCGGCGGGTGCAGTGCGGGGGGCGCCGAGCGGGGTGCGGACAGTGCGGTGAAGGGCGCCGCCGCACCGGCGGCGGCTCCGCCGGTCGCCGCCTCCCCCGGCGGGGCCGCGGCGGACGCGAAGGGGGCGGCGACGCCCGGCCCCGTCACGGTCGGCGACAACCGGCTGATCGCGTACACGGCGCAGGTGTCGCTGCGTGGCAAGGACGTGCCCGCGGTGCTGGCGAGGGCGCGGGAGCTGGCGGCCTCCGCCGGGGGCTACGTCGCTGCCGAGACGGTGAGCGGCGGGCCGTCCGACACCGGCGGGCAGAGCGGCCAGATCACGGTGAAGGTCCCGTCGGCGTCCTTCCAGCAGACGCTGGACCAGCTGGCGGCGCTCGGCGAGGTGGTGTCACGCCGGAGCCAGGCGGACGACCTCACCCAGCAGGTGGCGGACGTGTCGAGCCGGGTGCAGACCCAGCAGGCGAGCGTCGACCGGGTCCGGGCGCTGATGGCGCAGGCGAAGTCGCTCGGCGAGATCACCAGCCTGGAGAGCGAGTTGAGCCGTCGCGAGGCGGACCTGGAGTCGCTGCAGAAGCAGCTGAAGGAGCTGTCGACGAAGACCTCGCTCTCCACCGTCACGCTGGACGTGCGGCGGGAGCCGGCGCCGGCGCACGTCGAGGAGGCCAAGGAGAAGGAGGACGAGGGCTTCTGGGCCTCGGTCGGCTCCGCGCTGGGCGGCGGCTGGCACGTGCTGGTCGCGATCGTGCGGGGGCTCGCCGTGGCGGTCGCGGCGGTGACGCCGTTCCTGCTGGTGCTCGGGCCGGCGGCGCTGGTGTTCTGGCTGCTGCGCCGCCGCCGGGCGGGCGGACGGCCGGACGCCCCGGTGCCGCCGATGCCCGCCCACCAACCGTCCCAGGAGCCGTCCCCCGCACAGGTGGAACAGGAGGATCAGGCGGATCAGGAGGCGCACGACCGGCCGGGCGTCTGAGCGGCGCAGCGGCGGGCCCCTTCGGCGCGAAGGGGCCCGCCGGCGGGCTCAGCGGGCGCTGGTCTCGTGCACGAACGCGACCAGCCGGCTGAGCGCGTCCGGGTCCATGCTGGGCAGCACGCCGTGGCCGAGGTTGAAGATGTGGCCGCTGCTGCCGAGCGCCTGGGCGGCGTGCAGCACCTCGCGGGCCTTGGTCTCGACGGCCTTGGTGGGCGCGAAGAGCACGGCCGGGTCGAGGTTGCCCTGCAGGCCCTTGCCGGGGCCGACCCGCTCGGCGGCGACGTTGAGCGGCACCCGCCAGTCGACGCCGACGATGTCCGCGCCGGCCTGGCCCATCAGGCCGAGCAGCTCGCCGGTGCCGACGCCGAAGTGGATGCGCGGCACGCCGTAGCCGGCGACGGCGTCGAAGACCTTGGTGCTGGCGGGCATGACCGAGCGGCGGTAGTCGTCCGGGGCGAGCGAGCCGACCCAGGAGTCGAACAGCTGGACGGCGGAGGCGCCGGCCTCGATCTGCACCTTGAGGAAGGCCGAGGTGATGTCGGCGAGCCGGTCGACGAGGGCGGCCCACAGCTCGGGCTGCCCGTACATCATGGCCTTGGTGTTCTCGTGGTTCTTGGACGGACCGCCCTCGACCAGGTAGCTGGCCAGCGTGTAGGGGGCGCCGGCGAAGCCGATCAGCGGGGTGCCGCCGAGCTCGTCGACGAGCAGGCCGACGGCCTCGGTGATGTAGGGGACGTCGTCGGGCTCCAGCGGACGGAGCCGCCGGAGGTCCTCGGCGGTGCGGATCGGGTCGGCGATGACCGGGCCGACGCCGGGCTTGATGTCGACGTCGATGCCGATGGCCTTGAGCGGCACCACGATGTCGCTGAAGAAGATCGCCGCGTCCACCTTGTGCCGGCGCACCGGCTGGAGGGTGATCTCCTTGACCAGCTCGGGCCGCATGCAGGACTCCAGCATGGGGATGCCCTCGCGGACCTTCAGGTACTCGGGCAGCGAACGGCCCGCCTGGCGCATGAACCACACCGGGGTGTGCGGCACCGGCTCGTGCCGGCACGCGCGCAGGAACGCGGAGTCGTGCGCGGCGCCGCGGCGCGCGGGGGTCTGCTGACCGGGGGCGGCGCCGGCCTGGGGGGCTGCCGTGGTGTCTGCCGTTGTCTCGCTCACGGTTCAAATCTTCGCACGCGCCCCGGACGCACCTCCCCGGCCGGGCTCGTCGGTTCCTCCAAGATCTGCCCGGTTTGCCGTCCCGGCACGCCGCACGGGCAGAAGTTGCGGCGAATACCCGCGTTTTCGACCTAGTCTTCGGGTCATGGCAGCGGTCGGCGGGCACCCCGCACAGGGTGGCGGAACAGGTGGCGGAACGGGTCGGGAGGCGGCGCCGAGCGAGTTCCGGGCCGCGGTCGAGGCTCTGACGGGGGCGCGGCCGCGTCCCGAGCTGGTCCTCTCCCCCGCCCCGGCGCCGCGCCGGCTGGCCCCGCACTCCTTCGCGCTGACCGCCGCGGTGGAGGTGGACGGCGAGGAGCTGGCCGACGGCCGGCTGGTGCTGCTGTACGACCCGGCCGGGCAGGAGGCCTGGAACGGGACCTTCCGCGTGGTGACCATGACCCGGGCGGAGCTGGAGCCGGAGATGGCCGGCGACCCGATGCTCTCCGAGGTCGGCTGGGCCTGGCTGCTGGACGCGCTGCAGGCGCACGGCGCGGGCTACGCCGAACCGTCGGGGACGGTGACCAGGTGCGCCTCGCAGTACTTCGGCGGCCTGGCGGACCGGGCGTCGTCCACCGAGATCGAGATCCGGGCGTCCTGGACGCCGGCCGACGGCCGCTTCGAGCGGCACCTGGCGGCCTGGGGGGACCTGCTCTGCATCAGCGCCGGCCTGCCGCCGGCCGCCCCGGCGCCGCAGCCGCCGGCGGACGTCCCGTCACTCGGCGGGGTGGTCCCGATGCCCGCCCGCCGGCGTCCGCGCTCGCACTGACGAGTGGCGTCCGGGCCGGTCGGCACCGGCGTGGCCCGGCGCCACCCCCAGGGCTGACAGAGTGTGACTTCAGACCCGCTCTGCGTCAATTACCCGGCCGAAACCGACCGATCCGCATCGGATTCGATCGATTTTGTGCGAATTCCAGGCATGTCGTATCAGTCACCTGCGCGATTTGTCCGTATTGTTACTCACTAGATCGTGATCTTTCGCTAAAGCCGGGCACGGTTGCTGCCGAAGCAGACTGTGACCCTTTCCAAACGCGGAACACTCCGACCGCCCCCATCGGGGTTCCGTCCGCCACTCCCCGCAGGAGGCCTGGTGTCGGTCCTTCTTGAGCACCCCGCAAACGTGGTCGCCTACCGCCCGACCAAGCCCACCGCCATGGTGGTCATCGCCGATCCCCGCGTCCGAAACACCGTCACCCGCCACCTCTGGGCCCTCGGCGTCCGGGACGTGATCGAGGTGTCCTCGATCGCCGAGGCCCGCCCCCGGGTCTCCACCCCGCGCGACATCTGCGTCGCCGACGTCCACCTCCCGGACGGCTCCGGGCTCACCATCCTGGCCGAGACCCGCGCCGCGGGCTGGCCCAACGGCCTGGCGCTCTCCGCCGCCGACGACATCGGCGCGGTCCGCAGCGCGCTGGCCGGCGGCGTCAAGGGCTACGTGGTCACCGGCACCCGCACCAACGTCGCCATGCCGGGCCGCCCCGGCCTCCCGATCGGCGCCGGCGGTCTGGCCGGCCGGATGCGCCGCCCCGGCATGCCGGGCGTGCCGGGTGCGGCCGGTGCTCCGGGCGCCCCCGGGGCCCCCGGTGCGCCGGGCGCACAGCAGGCCGCCTACCGGGAGCTCTCCGGCCGCGAGGTCGAGGTGCTCCGGCTGGTCGCCGAGGGCCAGTCCAACAAGGCGATCGGCGTCGCAATGGGCCTCTCCGCGCTCACCGTGAAGAGCCACCTCGCCCGCATCGCCCGCAAGCTGGGCACCGGCGACCGGGCCGGCATGGTCGCGGTCGCGCTGCGCACCGGCATCATTCACTGACCCGTCGGCGGGACCGCTGCGGCGGCTCTGGAGGAACGTTCCTCCAGGG
>NZ_JBEYVJ010000147.1:0-17465 GCF_040643935.1 Kitasatospora sp. NPDC047058
CGACGGCATCGCCCGGATAGGGCGTCTGGTCGTCCACCCCCGGATGCAGCGGCACGGCCACGTCAGAGCTCGGTCCGGCGGCGCCGGATCACGATGACGAGGTCGATGAGGGCGAACACGGTGAGAATCCCGCAGGCCACCGCGAAGCCGGTGAGGGTGCCCCGGCTGGGGACGCCCAGCTCGGAGGCGTTCGCGGCCCAGACGGCGAAGGCCACGGTGGCGAGGGCGAACAGCGGGGTGAAGGTCAGGGAGAGCAGGTAGCGGAGCTTGAGATCGCTGCGGGCGGTGGCGGGCTCGGTGCCGCTCCGCCACCGGCGCGGGGTGGTGGTGCGCATGCCCGGTCACCTCCGTCCGGCGTCACTGCCGTCTACGATTCCAGCGTACGTCCGGATTTCGAGGCGGGGAGGGGCCATGGCGGAGGCGGAGGCGGACGCGGAGCGCTACGCGGGGCTGCGGGTGGAGCGGGCCGAGGAGCTGGCCCGCCGGCACGGCTGGGCGTCGGTCCGGGTGCTGTCCCCCGGGGCGATGATGACCATGGACCACCGGGAGGGGCGGCTCAACCTCGTGGTGCGCGACGGGGTGGTGGAACGGAGCTGGGAGGGGTGACCTCCGGCCCGGTCCGGCGGACGGCGCGCCGGGCGGCGATGCGCTGTTCGGCGGCGGCGACCAGCGGCTCCACCAGCGGCAGCGAGAGCAGGACCAGCAGGCCGGCGGCCCAGCCGGCCAGCACGTCGGTGACCCAGTGGGTGCCCAGGTAGAGGGTGGTGAGCCCGACCGAGCCGGCGGTGGCGGTGGCCAGCACCGCGCCGGTGCGCCGCCAGTCCGCCGCCAGGTAGGCGAGCACGCCCCAGGTGACCACGGCGTTCGCGGTGTGACCGGAGGGGAAGATGGTGCCGCCGGAGAACAGTTCGGGCGAGCCGACATAGTGCGCGTAGTGCGGGCCGAGCCGGCCGGTGACGATCTTCACCGCGCCGACCGTGGCGTTGAGCAGCAGCAGGGCCGCGCCCATCACCAGCAGCGGGCGCAGCCGCTGCAGCCGGTGGGCGCGCCAGCCGAGCCAGGCGAAGGCGGCGACGGCGGAGGGACCGCGCTGGCCGGCCACCACCCAGTTGTCCAGCAGCGGTTCGAGGCTGGGCCACCGCTCGTACGGGCGGGCCAGCCGGACCGTCCAGTCGAGGTCGACCAGCCAGCTGTCGAGCAGCACGCCGGCCACGACCAGCAGGTAGCCGAGGACGGTGAGGGCCAGCAGTCCGGCCTGCCGGCGGCCCAGGGGCGGCCAGCCGGGTTCCCGGCCGGCGTCCGCGGGGGAGCGGCGTGGGCGCTCGCGGCGGGTGGTGGGGTTCTCCGGCAATTCACTCGGCGCTTGCACGCTGGTGACCCTACCGACCGGCTCGACGACCTTCCGCGAGGAATTCGGAATTCTCCGGGAAAGGACCGAACCGATGGGAATCCGGTCATCCGCGGGCGTTTTTCCGGTAATTCCGGATCGAATTTTCGTGCGGCGCCCGAGCCGGTTTTCCCAAGGGCGGGCAAAGGAAACGGAGCGGGGGACCGGCCGCGCCGACTCCCGCTCCGTGGTAACCCTGTGTAGGTTCGGTGCCTCAGTCGAGGGGGCCGCCCGCAACGTAGATGACCTGGCCGGACACGAATCCGGCACCCTCGCTGGCCAGGAACGAGATGGTGTGCGCGACGTCCTCGGGCAGGCCGACCCGCTGCACCGGGATCTGCGTGGCGGCGGCGCTCTTGAAGTCCTCGAAGTCCATGCCCACGCGCGCCGCGGTGGCGGCGGTCATGTCGGTGGCGATGAAGCCCGGGGCGACGGCGTTGGCGGTGACCCCGAACTTGCCCAGCTCGATGGCCAGGGTCTTGGTGAAGCCCTGTAGTCCGGCCTTGGCGGCGGAGTAGTTGGCCTGGCCGCGGTTGCCCTGGGCGGAGGAGGAGGAGAGGTTGACGATCCGGCCGAAGCCGGCGTCGACCATGTGCTTCTGGACGGCGCGGGTCATCAGGAAGGCGCCGCGGAGGTGAACGTTCATGACCGTGTCCCAGTCGGACTCGGTCATCTTGAAGATCAGGTTGTCGCGCAGCACGCCCGCGTTGTTGACCAGGACGACCGGGGTGCCCAGCTCGGCGACGATCCGGTCGACCGCGGCCTGGACCTGGCCGGCGTCCGAGACGTCGGCGCCGACCGCGAGGGCCCGCCCGCCGGCCGCGGTGATCCGGTCGACGGTGTCCTTGCCGGCCGCCTCGTCCAGGTCGAGGACGGCGACGGCGTAGCCGTCGGCCGCGAGGCGCTCGGCGGTGGCGGCGCCCAGCCCGCGCGCGGCGCCGGTGACGACGGCGACCCGGGGGGCGGTGGTCTGCTCGGTCATGCTGGCTCTCGTCTCTCTCGGATTCTCACTCGGATCTGGCACGGAGTCCGTGCGGAACCCTCGCGGGGGCCGCGCGGAGACTCTTCTCGGGTTGGACCGCCGAGTGGCCATACCCTACCGGCGAGTAGGGGCCCCGGCCAGGGCGAACCCGCAGGTGACCGAGGGTAAGGACCGGCCGGTCGGGTTTCTCGTGCGAACGGGTTACCGCCGGGTCGGCTCGGCGGGTAAATATGCCAATGTTGCCGAACCTGCGTCTACTATCCGCCCCCGCCTGCCAGCAAGGGCTCGCCGTTTGTATAGTGTCCGCCAGCAGCCACCGGCTGCACGGCTGGAGCGCCCTCCCTCACAGCGGGACGCCCACTCGCCGTTACTGCCCCACCCGGGTGTCCCACACACACCGGGTGTGACATCGGGACGGATACATGGTGCTGGGGGAGATCCCGACGACCCGCGTGTCCGCGCGACTGCAGCAGTCGCCCGGGCACCTGATCCGCGTTGCACAGCAGGTTCACACCCGTCTGTGGTCCGAACACGTCGGAGCCGACCTCACGGCTCCGCAGTTCGCCGTTCTGCTGGTCCTCGCCCTCGAACCGGGTGCTGACCAGCGGACGGTCGGCGAGCGCGCCTCGCTGGACAAGGCCACGATGGCCGAGATGGTCGCCCGGCTGGTCCGGCGCGGCCTGGTGCTGCGACGCCGCGACCCGGCCGACGGCCGGCGCAAACTGCTCGCTCTCTCGCAGAGCGGCGCCCAGGCTGTGCGCGAGGCCACCGGCGGAGTGGTCCGCGTGCAGCGCACGCTCTTCGAGCCGCTGACGGCGGAGGAGCAGCTGGAGATCGTCCGGGTGATGGCCAAGATAGCCAGGCTGGAGCCCGCTGCGGTCGCCGTCCTCACCGACGCGCGGCCGATGCTGGACGCCCAGCGGGCGATCGGCTACCTGATCAGGGTGAGCCAGCAGGTGCACACCAAGCTCTGGTCGGAGCACGTCGGTTCGGAGCTGACGGCGCCGCAGTACGCGGTGCTCGACGCGCTCGAGCTGGAACCGGGCGCCGACCAGCGCACGGTCGGCGAGCTGGCCTCGCTGGACAAGGCGACGATGGCCGAGATGGTCAGCCGGCTGGTCCGGCGCGGCCTGGTGCAGCGCCGGCGTGACCCTTCGGACGGGCGGCGCAACCTGCTGTCGCTCTCGCCGGCGGGCCAGGACCTGCTGCACCGTTCGGCCGCGGGCGTGGCCCAGGTCCAGCGGCTGCTGCTCTCCCCGCTGGAGGGGGAGGAGCACGAGCCCGCGCTCGCGCTGATCGCCAAGGCGGCCCGGCTCTAGGCTTGCGCCCTTTGAGCTCCAGCCAAAACGATTCGCCAACGCACCGAAGGCCGCCGACCCGTACAGGGGAAGGCGGCCTTCGGTGTTGACGCGTCCTCAGGCGCCCCGGGCCGACGGCGACGGCCGCCCGGGGTGCCCCGGCACTCCGGGAGCCGCTGCTCCCGGACGCCTCAGTTCCAGTCGAACTCCTGCGGGTCCGGACCGATCCGCTTGCCGGTGGCGACACCCGCGATCGCGGCGAGGTCGTCCGCGTCCAGCTCGAAGCCGGCGACGTCCAGGTTCTCCCGGATCCGGGACGGGGTGACCGACTTCGGGATCGCGATGACGCCGCGCTGCAGGTGCCAGCGGAGCACCACCTGGGCGACGGTGCGGCCGTGCTTCTCGGCGATCTTCGCCAGGGCCGGCTCGGCGAGCAGCTCCTTGCCCTGGCCCAGCGGGCTCCAGGCCTCGGTGGCGATGCCGTGCTCGGTGTGGAAGGCGCGCAGCTCGTCCTGCGGGAAGTAGGGGTGCAGCTCCACCTGGTTCAGCACCGGCTTCACCGAGGCCTCGCCCAGCAGGCGGGTCAGCTGCTCGGTGCCGAAGTTGGAGACGCCGATCGACTTCGCCCGGCCGTCGGCGTGCAGCTGCTCGAAGGCCTTCCAGATGTTGAGGTAGCTGCCGTGCTTCGGGCGCGGCCAGTGGATCAGGTAGAGGTCCACGTAGTCCAGGCCGAGCTTCTCCAGCGAGGCGTCGAACGCGCGCAGCACGGCGTCCCGGCCCTGCTCGCCGGACCAGTCGAGGGTGCCCGAGTTCCAGAGCTTGGTGGTGATGTAGAGGTCCTCGCGGGCCACGCCGCCGGCGAGCGCCTCGGTGACCGCCTTGCCGGTGCCGGTCTCGTTCTCGTAGACCGCGGCGGTGTCGATCGAGCGGTAGCCCGCCTCGACGGCGCTGCGGACGGCCGCGGTGGCCTCGGCGTCCGGCACCTGCCAGACGCCGAAGCCGAGCTGCGGGATCTGCGAGCCGTCGTTGAGGGTGACGCTGGGGATGCTGCTCACGGGACGGGGTGCCCTCCTGGTCGTCCTTCTGCTTCCAGTGGAGCAACCGGTGCCGTGGTTCGATTGTTCCCGGACCGGAAAAGAATTTTCTGACGCGTGGTACCGGCGCGTGCAGCGGGCCAGGTGGCCCGGGGTGGGGCTCCGGGCGGGGCCTCGGGCGGGCCTCGGGTCGGGCTCCCGGCGGGCTGCGGGCGGGCCCGGCGGCGGGGCGCGCGGCGGGCTCGCGTGAGGGGCGTGAGCGGGGGCGTGCGGCCGGGAAAACCTGTTGCGTAGGTCACATCCGGGTTGGCAGGCTCGCTGCCATGACCTCCTGAGAACCTCACCCGCACCCGGCCGTGACCGCACCGGCCGGGCGTCCTCCTCCTCCCTTCCCCTCGCACCCGGCGCGCGACCCGCGCCGGCTGCGCCACCTGCCCGTACCACCCGCAACGGAGCGTCATGCCGCTCGCAACCCTGCCGCTGGCCGATCCCGGTGGCCCCGACCTCTCCTCCCCCCTCGCCTTCCTGCGCTGGCTCCAGCGCAGCCAGCGGCGCGGCCAGGTGCTCGCCACCTGCTGGTCGCTGCTGGAGCTGGGCTGCCGGGCGGCCCTGCCGGTGCCGCTGGGCCAGGGCGTCCAGGCCGCCGTCGACGGCGACACCCCCGGCATCTGGCGGGCCGGCGGCACCGCGCTCGCGCTGGCCGCGTTCGCCGCGCTCGGCACCGTCCTGCTGCACCGCCAGGCGGTGTGGAACTGGATCCACGCCGCCACCCAGGTCCGCCAGCTGGTGGCCCGCCAGGCCTCGCACCTCGGCACCGGGCTGTCCCGGCGGATCGCCACCGGCGAGGTCGTCGCGGTCGGCAGCGGTGACGTCGAGAAGATCGGCTGGTACGTGGAGCTCTCCGCCCGGGTCCGCGGGGCGCTGATCGTCTGGCTGGGCGTCAGCGCCGCGGTGCTGGCCGTCGAGCCGGTGCTCGGACTGGCCGTGCTGCTCGGTGTCCCGGTGCTGGCGGCCGCGGTCTGGCCGCTGCTCGGCCCGTTCGAGCGGCGGTACTCGGAGCAGCGCGCGCTCGGCGGCAAGGCCACCGAGCTGGCCGCCGACACCGTCGCGGGGCTGCGCGTGCTGCGCGGCATCGGGGGCGAGGAGCTGTTCCTCGACCGGTACCGGGCCGCGTCCCAGAAGGTCCGCTCGGCCGCCGTCCGCTCGGCCCGGGTCTGGTCGTTCATGCAGGCCCAGCAGGTCCTGCTGCCCGGCCTGTTCGTGGTCGGCATCACCTGGTACGGCGCCCACCTGGCCGCCACCGGGCGGATCGGCATCGGCACCCTGGTCGCGGTCTACGGCGCCACCGCGTACCTGGCCGCGCCGTTGCGGATCCTCGGCGAGGCCGCGCACGCCTGGAGCGTGGCCCGGGTCTCCGCCGGGCGGGCCGTCCGGGTGCTCTCGCTCCGCCGGACCAGCGGCCGTCACGACGCCGGGCTGACCGCGCCCGGGCAGTCCGACCTGTACGACCCGGCCACCGGGCTGACCGTCCGGGCCGGCGAGCTGACCGCCGTGGTCTGCGGCGACCCGGACTTCGCCGGGGAGCTCGCCGAACGGCTCGGCGGGCACGTCCCGCTGGCCGAGGGTGCGGAACCCTCGCCGTCGGTGCGGCTCGGCGGCACCGAGCTGGACGCCGTGCCGCTGGCCTCGGCGCGGGCGGCGGTGCTGGTCCACGACAAGGAGCCGGTGCTGCTCTCCGGCACCCTGGCCGCGCTGCTGGACGTCCCCGCCTCCGGGCGGGTCACGCCCGCCGAGGCGCTGTCCGCCGCCCGCGCGGAGGACGTGCTGGACGCCCTGGTGGACGGCTCGCCGGAGTCCGGGGGCGACGCGATGCGCGCCGGGATCACCGAGCGGGGCCGCTCGCTCTCCGGCGGTCAGCGCCAGCGGCTGGCGCTCGCCCGATCGCTGCTGGCCGACCCGCCGGTGCTCGTCCTGGACGAGCCGACGAGCGCGGTCGACGCGCACACCGAATCGCGGATCGCGGCCGGGCTGCGCAAGAACCGGGAGGGGCGCACCACCGTGGTGTTCGCGACCAGCCCGCTGCTGCTCGACCAGGCGGACCGGGTGGTGCTGGTCCGGGACGGCCGGACCGCCGCCTCGGGCCGGCACCGCGAGCTGATGCACAGCGAGCCCGCCTACCGCGCCGTGGTCACCCGCGACGAGGAGCCGGCGCCGGTCGGGGAGGGCGTATGAGGGGGCGGAGCCGCGTCACGTCGACGCACCGCGCGCCCGGGCCGCCCGAGTCGTCCGGACTGCATGAGCCGTCCGGGCAACGCGAGCCGTCCGGGCCGTGCGGGCCGTGCGAGCCGCATGCACCGCGGGAGCCCGGCCGACCGCAACGACCCGGGGGACCGCACGAGCCGAGGAGCACCGCATGAAGCCCCCCGTCCAACGGGAGCAGGGGCCGGCCACCACCCTTCCGGTCGGCTCCCCGGCCGCCGTCCGCGCCTACCTGGGGCTGCTCGCCCGGCGGCACCGGGCCGGCTTCTCGGCGGTGGTGGTGCTGCACTCGGTGGCCACCGTCGCCGCGCTGGTCGGGCCCTGGGTGCTCGGCACCCTGGTCGAGTCGCTGGCCACCGGCACCGCCGAGTCGACCATCGCGGTCGCGGCCGGCTGGTACCTGCTGGCGCTGGCCGTGCAGTCCGTCTTCACCTGGTGGTCGCGGCTGCGCGGCAGCATCCTCGGCGAGCGGGTCCTGGCGGACCTCCGGGAGGACTTCCTGGTCCGCTCGGTCGCGCTGCCGACCGGCGTCCTGGAGCGGGCCGGCACCGGGGACCTCGTCTCCCGGGGCACCACCGACATCGACCGGCTGGACAAGTCGGTCCGCGAGGCGGTCCCCGAGCTGGCCGTCGCCGTGGTCTCGCTGCTGCTGGTGCTGGGCGCCCTGGTGCTCACCTCGCCGCTGCTGGCGCTCACCTCGCTGACCGGCCTGCCGCTGCTGCTGGTCTCCAGCCGCTGGTACTTCCGGCGCGCCCCGCAGTCCTACCGGAACGAGTCGGCCGGGTACGCCGCGGTGAACACCGTGCTCGCCGAGACGGTCGACGCCGGGCGGACGGTCGAGGCGCTGCGCCTGGGGGACGACCGGGTCCGGCTGACCGACCGCAAGCTCGGCGAGTGGATCGCCTGGGAGCGGTACACCCTGTGGCTCCGCTCGGTCTGGTTCCCGACCATCGACGCGGTCTACACCCTGGCCGTGCTCGGCACCCTGGTGCTCGGCGGTCTGTTCGCCGTGAAGGGCTGGATCACCGTCGGCCAGCTGACCACCGGGGTGCTGTACGCCCAGGCGCTCACCACCCCGGTCGACCAGATCCTGCGCTGGTACGACGAGCTGCAGATCGGGCAGGCCTCGCTGGCCCGGCTGGTCGGGGTCCGCGAGGTGCCGGAGCACGAGAGCGACGAGGAGGCCCGGCCGGACGGTCGACGGGTGGAGGCGAAGGACGTCCGCTTCGGCTACCGCGAGGGCGCCGACGTGCTGCACGGCATCAGCCTGGACATCGCCCCGGGCAGCCGGGTCGCCCTGGTCGGCCCGTCCGGCGCGGGGAAGTCCACCCTGGGCCGGCTGCTGGCCGGGATCTACGCGCCGGGCCGGGGGAGCGTCACCCTCGGCGGGGCCGCGCTGTCCCGGATGCCGGCCGAGCGGGTCCGGGCCCAGGTCGCGCTGGTCAACCAGGAGCACCACGTCTTCGTCGGCACCCTGCGGGACAACCTGCGGCTGGCCGCGCCGGACGCCGACGACACCGAGCTGCGCGGGGCGCTGGCCGCGGTGGACGCCGGAGACTGGGTGGACGCGCTGGCGGAGGGCCTGGACACCGAGGTCGGTTCGGGCGGTACGGCGCTGACGCCGCCGCAGGCGCAGCAGCTGGCGCTGGCCCGCCTGGTGCTGGCCGATCCGCACACCCTGGTGCTGGACGAGGCCACCTCGCTGCTGGATCCGCGGGCCGCCCGGCACCTGGAGCGTTCGCTCTCCCGGGTGCTGGAGGGCCGGACGGTGATCGCCATCGCGCACCGGCTGCACACCGCGCACGACGCGGACGTGATCGCGGTGGTCGAGGGCGGGCGGATCAGCGAGTACGGCAGCCACCCCGAACTGGTGGCGGCCGGCGGTCCGTACGCGGCGCTCTGGCGCTCCTGGCGCGACGAGCGGTAGGGCCGGCGTCGGTCGGTCCCCGCTCGGTCGGTCCCCGCTCGCCGGGCCGGGGCTTCGCGGCCCCGGCCCGGTCCGGGGAACCGGCACCGGGTGAGTCACGGTGCCCGCGGCCGGGCGCAAACCCGCGCGGGGCGGGGTTGCCCCGTGCGGGCTACCCCAGGGCGCGTAGCCGGACAAATCAGCCGATCGGCCCGCAGACTGCGCGTGTGACCAAGATTTCAGACGGCTCGTCCGGATCCAAGCGCAGCGAGATCGGCGGGATCCCCACCCGGTACATCGGGATCGGTGTCCTCGTCGTCCTCGCCGTGTGGTTCCTGTTCGCCAACCTCGACAAGGTCAAGATCCAGTTCTGGGTGTTCACCGTGACCGCTCCGCTCTGGATCGCCCTGATGGCCACGCTGGTGGCGGGCGGGGTGCTGGGCTGGCTGCTGAAGGGCCGGCGCGGCCGGTGACCGGCACCCGGCCGTCCGGCGCGGAGGGGGTCGCCCGAGAAGCCGGGGTGGGTGCGGCGAGCTCGTGAACTCCCTTTCACTGCGGAATCCTTGACGATCGTTCGGGTGCATGGACATCATCGCGGAAGTCGTCGGAGGGGAGCTCGCGGTGAGGCGGGAGTGGGGTGCGGTGGCCCTGATGGCGGTCGGGGCGCTGCTGCTGGGCGGTTGTGGCGGGGACGGGGGCGGGGGTGACGGGAAGCTCTCCAAGGAGCAGGCGGCGCAGGTCCGGGCGGAGTGCGCGGGCCGGATCGAGCCCGGGACCTTCGGCCGCTGGCTGGCCGACCCGGTCGAGGGGTTCGAGGCGCACGGGAACTGGCACGACGACCGGACCGGGCAGTGTTGGATCACCCTCCCCGGCAAGGGAACCATCAGCGGCTCCTGGGAACCGTTCGCGGTCCAGGTGGCGAAGGACGCGGAGCAGGCCGCGGCGGTCGGCCGGACCTGTGCGCAGCGGAAGGCCGACGGCGAGGGGTACGAGGAGGTGGCCGAGATCGAGGGCCTGCCGGACTCCTGCGTCGCGGTGGTGAAGCGGAACCGGGGCACCGCGGAGGACTACGAGGGCATGCTCGCGGTCGGCGGGCACTTCATCACGGTTCAGCTGCGGAACGCCTCGCTGCGGGGGATGGGGCTGAACGACCGGAACCGCGCGGTGATGGCGCAGTCGCTCAAGGACCTCGGCGCCTACTACCGGACGTAGGGTCGGCCTGTCCCGCTCCGCGGGCAGCCACGAGCTCCGCGGCAGCCGCGAGCGCCCGGAGTGCAGGGCGGCCGGAAAGCAGGGCGCCCGGGAAGCAGCGAGTGCAGGGAGTGGCCGGGGGCGTGCGGGGTGCGGACGGTTCGTCCGTAAACCATAGGGGCGCGCGAGGTTAGCTCTGCGACCTCCAAAGTCTGCTTATGATTGCTCCCGGCCGGCGGACCGGCAGCGGAGCAGGCAGGCGGAGGCGCAGTGGAGCCGGTATTCGACTCGCGGCACATCAGGACCTTCCACGAGGTCGTCCGGGCCGGCTCCTACTCGGCGGCCGCCCGCGAACTCGGCTACACCCAGCCTGCCATCACCCAGCAGATGAAGGCGCTGGAGCGGTCCGTCGGGGTGCCGCTGTTCACCCGGGCCGGGCGCGGTCTGCGGCTCACCGAGGCGGGCGAGGCGCTCTCCCGGCACGCCGAGCTGATCCTCGGCAGCCTCTCGGCCGCCCAGCAGCAGCTCGCCGCGCTCGCCCGGCTGCGCGCCGGACGGGTCCGGGTCTGCGCGTTCCCGAGCGCCAACGCCACCCTGATACCCGAGGCGATGGCCCGGCTGCTCGCCGAGCACCCTGGCGTCCGGGTCGAACTGCTGGAGGCCGAGCCGCCGGACTCCGTCCAGCGCCTGCTCCGGGGCGAGTGCGACATCGCCCTGGCCTTCCGCTATCCGGGTGCCACCACCGAGGTGCCGGACGGCGTGGACGAGATCCCGTTGATGGAGGACCTGCTCACCGTCCTGCTGCCGGTGGGCCACCCGCTCGGCCGCCGGCACGCCGTCCGGCTGGCCGACCTGGACGGCGAGCGGTGGATAGCCGGCTGTCCGCGCTGCCGGGCCAACCTGCTGCACGTCTGCGCGGAGGAGGGGTTCGCGCCCGACATCGTCTTCTCCACCGACGACAACCTGGCCGTGCAGAGCCTGGTCGCCGCCGGGGTCGGGATCGCGCTGATGCCCGCGCTGGTGCTCTCGTTCATGTGCCACCGCAAGGTCACCGGGCGGGCCGTCGAACCGCACCTGCGCCGCCAGGTCTGCGCGTACGTGCTGCGCGAGCACCGCCGGATCCCGGCGACCGCGCTGGTGCTGGACCACCTGCGGTCGGCCGCCGCCGCCCGCGTCGGCTGCTGAGGTGCTGCGGCCGGGGCCGCCCGCGGCGCGCGATTCATAAGCTGGGTTTGGGACAGGGCTAAGAAACCCTCGTTGGACGTGATAGGTCCACCGGGCCGAACCTGCTCCCATGACACCCTCAGCCACGGTCGGCAGCGACCGGCTCACCGAGCGGATGACCGCCCTGGTCGGCGAGATCCGCGCCGTCGTGGACCGCGGCCTGCCGCCCGAACTGACCGCCTACCTCGTCGGCGAGCGGCTCGCCCCGCACCTGACCCACGACGATCTGCTCACCGACGCCCAGTGCGAGGGTGACCCCGACCGCTACCGCCAGCACGTCGTGCACGCCGAGAGCGACGGCAGCTTCTCCGTGGTCGCCCTGGTCTGGCTGCCCGGCCAGCAGACCCCGATCCACGACCACGTCTCCTGGTGCGTGGCGGGTGTCCACCGCGGCCAGGAGAGCGAGACCCGCTACCGGCTGGTCTCCGACGGGCGCACCGCGCACCTGGTCGAGACCGAGCACGTGGTCGGGCCGGCCGGCACCGTCGCGGCCTTCGCCCCGCCCGGCGACATCCACCTGGTCCGCAACGCCTGCAGCTCCACCGCCATGTCGATCCACGTCTACGGCGCCGACGTCTCCCGGCTGGGCACCAGCATCCGGCGGGTCTACCGGCTGCCCGCCGACGACCAGCGGTGAGTGCGGCGTGGCACTGACCGTCCGGGAGCGGCGCGTCCGCACCCGTCTGCTGCCCCCGCTCGGCGGGGACACCCCCGGCCTGCTGCTCGCCGCGCTCGGCGTGGCCGCCGCGCTCGCCGTCCACCAGGCCGTCCCCGCGGTGCCCAAGCTCACCGCCGCCGTGGTGCTCGGCATCGCCGCCGCCCACCTGCCCGGGATGCGGCCGGTGGTCCGCGGCATCGCCCGGCCCGGGCTCTCCATGGCGGGCAAGCGGCTGATGCGGCTCGGCATCGTGCTGCTCGGCCTCAAGCTCAGCCTGGACGACGTGCTCGGCCTCGGCTGGGCCACCGTCGCGATGGTGCTCGCCGTGGTCGCCGCCACCTTCGCCGGCACCTGGTGGCTGGGCCGCCGGCTCGGCCTGCCCGGCGACCAGCCGCTGCTGGTCGCCACCGGGTACTCGATCTGCGGGGCCTCCGCGATCGGCGCCGTCAGCCAGGCCGCCGGCAGCGAGGAGGAGGACGTCGCCGCCTCGGTCGCGCTGGTCACCCTCTGCGGCACCCTGGCGATCGCCGTCCTCCCGCTGCTCCAGCATCCGCTCGGCCTCGGCGAGGCCGAGTTCGGCCGCTGGGTCGGCGCCAGCGTCCACGACGTCGGCCAGGTGGTCGCCACCGCGCAGACCGGCGGGGCGGGCGCGCTGCGCGAGGCCGTCCTGGTCAAGCTGATGCGGGTGGTGCTGCTGGCGCCGCTGGTCGCCGGGGTCGCGGTGTCGGTCCGGCGGCGGCGCCGGGGTGAACACGAGGTGAAATCCGGAAAGCGGCCGCCCATCGTCCCGCTGTTCGTGGCGGGGTTCCTGGCGATGATCGTGCTGCGCACCACCGGCCTGCTGCCGGACCGGGCGCTGACCCTGGCCGGGGACGCCCAGGAGCTGCTGCTGGCCGCCGCCCTGTTCGGTCTCGGCAGCGCCGTGCACCTGCCCACCATGGTGCGCACCGGTGGCCGGATCGCGCTGCTCGGCCTCGGTTCCTGGGTGATGGTGGCGGGCGTGTCCTACGCGGGGGTGCTGATCACGACCTGACCGGCCGCCCCCGGCCTCCGCTATTGTCGGGCGGGTAGTCCGTACACCCGAGCACGCAGAGGATTCCGGATGTCCACCGCACTGCCCGCACGGGACGGCCACGACGCCGTCGTCACGCTCGACCGGCGGGAGGGCCCGTTCGGCGAGGTGGTACTGCGGCAGCGCGGCCGGCACTTCGAGATCATCGCCAACGGCTGCTTCCTGATGGACACCGCCGACGGGCGCTCCGAGCGGCTGCTGATCCAGGCCGCGCTGGACGAGCTGGACCGGGCCGGTTCCGCGGCCGGGGCACCGGCGGTGCTGATCGGCGGGCTCGGCGTCGGCTTCTCGCTGGCCTACGCGGCGGCCGAGCCGCGCTGGGGGCGGATCGCGATCGTCGAGCGCGAGACCGCGATCATCGACTGGCACCGGGCCGGGCCGCTGGCCGGCTTCTCGGGCGGCGCGCTGGACGACGAGCGGGTGACGGTGCTCCACGCCGACCTGCTGGAGTACCTGGCGGGGGCGGACGGCGAGCGCTACGACGCGCTCTGCCTCGACGTCGACAACGGCCCGGACTGGACGGTCACCGACTCCAACTCCGGCCTGTACGGCGCGGACGGGCTGGCGGTGCTCTGGCACCGGCTGCAGCCGGGCGGGGTGCTGGCGGTCTGGAGCGCGCAGCCCTCCCCGGCCTTCGAGGAGGCGCTGCGCGCGGCGGGCTTCTCGGACGTGGTCACCCACGAGATCCCGGTCGCCCGCGGGGTGCCGGACGTCGTGCACCTGGCCCGCCGCGCCGGCTGAGCGGGGCGACGGGCCAGGCGACGGGCCAGGAGGGGGACGGCCGGCCGTGGCCGGACGACCGGACTACTTCAGGCCGTTGTCCACCGCGGCCATCAGCTCGCCGTTGGCGGTGTCACCGTCGAAGGCCCAGATCATCGCGCCGGCCAGCCCCTGGGACTTGATCCAGGCGGTCTTGCGGGCCATCTCGGTCGGGTCGTCGTAGGTGTAGAACACCGAGCCGTTGTACAGGTAGGCGTGGCCCGCGACCGGGTCCCGGTAGAGGGTGTAACCACCGCTCGTGGCGTACTCCTTGAGCTTGTGGTAGTCCTCGAACCCGGCCTCGTAGCTGCCCGGCGCCGGGCCGGTCGCGCTCTGGAAGAGGCCGTTGGTGGTGCCGCGCGGCACGCCCGTCCAGCCGCGCCCGTAGAACGGGATGCCCAGGGTGAGCTTGTTCTTCGGGGCGCCGCCGCCGACGTAGGCGTTGATCGCGATCTCCGAGCTGAACCGGCGGTCCGGGGTGGACGGGTCGCCGGCCGCGAGCTTGATCGCGGACTGCTGGTTGGTGCTCGTCTCCCAGCCGCCGTGGTAGTCGTAGCCCTGGACGGTGGCGAAGTCGAAGGCGCCGAACAGGCCGGGGATGTCGATGCCCGCGGTGATCTTCGCCGGGTCGGCCGGGAGGAAGGCGCTCAGCGTGTAGTGCTTGCCGGTGGTGGCGCCGAGCGCGTCCAGCTGGCGGCGGAACTCCTGGGCCAGCAGGGTGTAGTCGGCCTTGTCGGTGGGCCGGAAGATGTTCCCGTCGTGCCCGCCGGAGGCCGGCCACTCCCAGTCGAGGTCGATGCCGTCGAAGATGCCGGCCGCGCTGCCCGGACCGCCGCGGCCGTCGATGACCGGCAGGTTGCCCCTGATGTACATGTCGATGCAGGAGCTGACCAGCGCCTTGCGGGAGGCGTCGGTGGCGGCGGCGTCGGAGAACCACTTGCTGTAGGACCAACCGCCCAGCGAAATCTGGATCTTGAGGTTGGGGTACTTGGCCTTGAGCTGCTTCAGCTGGTTGAAGTTGCCCGCGAGCTTCTGGTCCCAGGTGTCGGTGGTGCCGGCCACCGAGCTGCCCGCGTCCCAGCCCTTGCCGAAGTCGGCCCAGGCGTCACCGGCGCCGTCGCCCGCGTTGGGGTCGTTGTCCGGACCGGCCGCCTTGTTGGTGATGAAGCACTGCTTGGTGGTCGGGTGGATGTTGGCGAAGGCGTAGTTGAGCGTGGTGAGCCGGCCGGCCGAGCCCGAGGTGTCGAGCTTCTTCACGCTGTAGCCGCGGGCGTAGATGCTCCACTGGGTGAAGTAGCCGATCTTCAGCGCGCCGGGGTTGGTGCCGCCCGGCTTGGTCCTGCCGGTCACCGGGGCCGAGGCGGGGGAGGCGTTGCCGGCCGCGTCGCGGGCCTTCACGGTGAAGGTGTACGCGGTGTCCGGCGCCAGGCTGCCCACGGTGGCGGACGGCGTGGTGACGGTCGCGGCGAGCGCGCTGCCGTTGTAGACGTCGTACGCGGTGACGCCGACGTCGTCGGTGCTGGCGGCCCAGGCCAGCGAGATGCTGTTGGCGTCGGAGCCGGAGACCGTGGGGGTGCCGGGGGTGGTCGGCGGCTGCTTGTCCGGGTCGGCCGGGGGCTTGGTGGTCACGCTGACCGGGCCGGCCGCGGCCGAGCGGTTGCCCGCGGCGTCGAAGGCCTGGACGGTGAACTGGTAGGCGGTGCCGGCGGTGAGGCCCTGCACGGTGACCGCGGTGGTGGCGCCGTCCGTGGTGGCCACCTTGGTGGTGCCCTGGAACACGTCGTAGCCGGTGACGGCGACGTTGTCGGTGCTCGCCGTCCAGGACAGGTCGGCCGTGGTCTGGGTGGTGGTGCCGGCCCGGAGGTTGCCCGGCACGGTCGGCGCGGTCTGGTCCGAGCCGCCGCCGTCGCACGGCCGGCCGTTCAACTTGCAGTTCAGCAGCGGCTGGTAGCTGCCCGAGTAGGCGATGTTGAAGCCGAAGTTGTACGTGCCGCCGGGCGGCAGGCTCCCGGCCCAGCCCGGGTTCTTGACCGTGACGTGCGAACTCGCGGTGGTGTACGTCGCGTTCCAGAGCGAGGCGACCGTGTTGCCGGAGGGCAGGTCGAACTCGAGGGTCCAGCCGTCGACCGGGGTGCTGGAGCCGTTGGTGATCGTGTAGGCGCCCTCGTAGCCGCTGCCCCAGTCGCTGCCCTTGGTGAAGGCGGCGGTGGCGGACCCGGCGGCGGCGGCCGTGCTGCCGGGCAGGGATACGGCGAGCAGGGGAACGATCAGGGTCCCGGCCGCCAGCAGCGGCAGCTTGATCCGACGTCTGCGCATGGATGTGGCTCCTGTCCCGGGGCCTCCGGGCAGGCCGGGGCGCCCCGCATACCCGTGGGGAGGTGTCAGGTGCGTGGAGCAGCGTGCGGGCGCTCCGGCCGTGGGGCAGCGCGGAGCGGAGACCTCGGGCCGTCGGGGTGCCGCGGAGGATCCTGTGCTCCCCGAGGGTAGGGAGCCGGCCGGCGGCTGGCAATAGGTCTGTACCAGTTGCCCGGTCGTGGGCATGGCGAGCGGGCGGCCCCCGGGGTGGCCGGTCCCGGTGGTCGCCAACGGATCTGCGCCGGAGTCCTGTTGGGGCCCGGGGCGACCGCAGGGGCACCGGTGCCGACCGCCGGGCCGGGCAGGTCGGGCGGGCAGGTCGGGCGGGCGGGCAGGTCGGGCGGGCCAAGCGGGCCGGAGACGCCGGTGGCCGCCTCCGGGGTGGAGGCGGCCACGGGGTGGGCGTCGGCCGGGCGGACGGCCGGCCGGGACGGTCAGCCGAACGGACTGGTCTCCGGGGCGGCCGCCGGGGCGTCCGCGGCGGCCGGGGCGAGGGTGTCGGACGGCTGCGGGGCGAAGGGGTTGAAGTCCGGCGGCGGGATCGTCACCGGGGTGCCCTTGGGCTTCCCGTCCTCCCCCGGCGAGCCCGCGTCGGCAGCCGGCGCGGGGACGGCCGGCGGGGCCGTGGGCGGCGGCGGGACGGGCGCGGGCTGCTGCGGCAGGGTGGTGCCGAAGGGATCACTCGCCTGGTCCGCGGTCACCGTGCCGAACGGGTCGGTGACCGGCGCCGCGGGGGCCGCGGCGGCGGGTACCGCGGCCGGGGCGGGGGTGTCGGACGGCTGCGGGGCGAAGGGGTTGAAGTCCGGGGGCGGGATCGTCACCGGGGTGCCCTTGGGCAGGTCGTCCGGTCCGGCACCCGGCACGGTGGTGTCGGTGAGCGTCGGCGCCGGCGGGGCGAAGGGGTTGAAGTCCGGCGGCGGGATCGTCACCGGGGTGCCCTTGGGCGTGCGGTCCGGGTCCTCGGCGAGCAGCTCGGTGGGGGTGCCGACGGTGCCGCCGCCGGCCGTGCCGCCGAACGGGTCCTGGGACGGACCGGCGAACGGACCGGCGAACGGGTCGGCCGGGCCGTCGGCCGGGATGAGGATCGGCTGGGCGGGCGTCGGGTCGGCGACCGGGGCGAAGGGGTTGAAGTCGGCCGGGGGGACGACCACCGGCGTGCCCCGCAGGTGCACCGGCAGCGGCGTGCGGTCGGCCGGGCCGGGCTCGGTGAACACCGTCGGGAGGCCGTCCGACGCGGGCCGGTCCGCCGCGGCCGCCGGGGCCGGCGCGGGTGGACGTCCTGCTGCTCGACGTCACCCCGCTGTCCCTCGGCATCGAGACCAAGGGCGGCATCATGACCA
>NZ_JBEYVJ010000148.1:0-17437 GCF_040643935.1 Kitasatospora sp. NPDC047058
GTGGGCGAGCCGGGTGGGTTCCTGGTCTGGGGCGACCCGAGCCTTTACCGGGGAGTCAGCCGGCCACCGCGCCGCCGGGGGCCGGGGGGCCGGCGACGGTGCTTCCGCGCCCGCCTCGTCGGGGCCAGGATCGTCGGGATCCAGCCTGTCGGGGCCAGCAGAACAGCAGCACTCCCCCGGCAGGGCGGGCTCCGGGCAGAGCGCCCCCGGACAGAGCGCCCCCGGACAGAGCGCGGCCGGGCCGGCGCCCGGCCAGGCCGCGTCGCCCGGGGTCCTCGGGCAGGTCGCGGGCACGAGCGCTCCCGTCTCCGGACCGGACGCGGTGGCCGCGCCGGTCGGCAGCGTGCTGCAGGACCGGATCAGGGCCGGCGGCCTGCCGCTGCCGGGTCAGCAGGCCGCCGTCCCGGACGCGTTCGCGATCGCTTCCGGACTGCTCGACGCCGCGCCCGCACAGGACCGGCCCGCCGCGGCGCGCGCGCCCCGGGACGCCGGCGGCGAGGAGGCGGCGGTGCCCGGCCCGGCCGGTGCCGCCGATGCCGGGGCGGCCCCGCCCGCCTCGGGGCAGCACGGCCTGTCCGCTCCGCCGCCGGTCCGCGTGAGCGACGACCGGCGGGGGGAGGCCCCCGGACGGCCCGGCGGCCCCGACGGCGGGGGCGTCCGGAGCACCCTGCAGGACCTGTCCGCACCGCGCGAGGACCTCGCGCTCGCCGCCACCGCCACCGCTCCGGCCGGTCAGGGCCTCGCGGGCACCGGGACGGCCGTCCTGGCACCGATCGCGGCGGGGCTGCTGCTCACCGGCGCCGCGATGTACAAGCACCGGGGCCTGCCCCGCGGGCACTGAGGGCACGGACATCCGTGGCCGTGCGGCCGGCCGCAGGCGGCGGCACCGGGACGCGGCCGACGGCCCGTCACCCCGCCGTGGCGATCTCCAGGGCGAGCAGCGGCAGTTCGCGGCCGGGTACGGACCCGGACGGCGTGCTGCCGATCCGGGTGGCGCCCATGGCCAGGTAGAACGACTCGGCGAACGGATCGGAGTCGATGGTGAGCCGGCGAAAGCCGAGCGCCGCGGCCTGCGCCCGGAGGTGCTCGACCAGGCGGCGGCCGACGCCCCGGCCGATGGCGTCGGGCTCGACGAAGAGCATGTCCAACGCGCCCTGCGGGGGTGCCCCCGTGAGGGTGACGAAACCGAGTACCCGGCCGCCCTCCTCGGCGACCGCCGTCCACTGCCGCTCGAACGCGGCGGGGTCGAGAGTGAGCTCCTCCCGGCAGGCCTCCAGGAACGCCTCGTCGTAGCCCCAGTACCCCTTGGACCGCAGGGCGAGGGCGCTGAGCAGCTCCGCCTCGTCCGGCCTGGCCGGTCTGATCCCCATGGCACGCCCTCCCGGTCGACCCGCTGTCCGGATTCCGGACGGTCGGGCCCATTCTCGGCGGCGCACCCTCGCCGGCCAAGCGGTTTACCGGGGTCGGGATCGGGACCGGGATTGGGGCCGGGGCCGCGCGGGCCCCGCCGCCGCTACCGGAAGACGCCCGGCGGCGGAACCGGGGAGGGGGCCGCGGTGGCGTCGGTGGCCGGGGCGACACCGGCGGCGAAGTCGGCCAGGGCGCGGCCGTGTTCGACCCGGCCGAGAGCGGCGTCGGAGGCCACCTTGCGGCCCAGCTCTGCGAGCGGGAGCGGGGTGTGGGCGGCGGCCAGGATCAGGTTGCCGAAGCGCTTGCCGCGCAGCACCGCCGGGTCGGCGATCAGGCAGAGTTCGGGGAACACCGCGCCGAGGGTGGCGATCTGCGAACGGGCGAACGGCAGCGCCGAGCCGTCGGCGATGTTCACCGCGTACCAGCCGCCGGGCGCCAGGGCCTTGGCGGCCAGCGTGGTGAACTCGACCGTCGCGCAGTGGGCCGGCACCCGGGCGCCGGAGAAGACGTCGGCGATCACCAGGTCGACCGTGCCCTCGGGGGTCCGTTCGAGGACGCTGCGGGCGTCCGAGCCGCGCACCTTGATCTGCCAGCCGCGCTCCAGCGGGAGCTCGGCGCGGACGAGTTCGGTGAGGGCGGTGTCGATCTCGGCGACCTGCTGGCGGGACCGGGGGCGGGTGGCCGCGACGTAGCGGGCCAGGGTCAGCGCGCCGCCGCCGAGGTGCAGGACGGTGAGCGGCCGGCCGGGCGGGGCGGCCAGGTCGATCAGGTGGCCGAGCCGGCGCTGGTACTCGAAGCCCAGGTGGGTCGGGTCGGCGAGGTCGACCATGGACTGGGGGGCGCCGTCGATCAGCAGCGACCAGGCGGCGGACCGGTCACGGTCGGGGCGGAGTTCGGCCAGCCCGGAGTCGACTGGACGGGTGAGCGGGCCCTGGGCGTGCGTACGGCCGCCGGGGCCGGTGGCGGCCGGCTGCGGCTCCGCCCCCGGACGGCTCCGGTCGGTGCTGCGGCCGGCTCTGCTGCTTCGTCCCATACCGGCCATTATCGCCGGGCCGGCGGAGGGCTCCGCAGCTCAGTGCGGGTGGGGGCGGGGCGCCGGTGGATCGGGAGCCGGCGGGGCGGGGGCCGGACCGCCGGGCTCAGAAGGGACCGAGACCGCCCGCGGTCAGCGTGCAGGCGGCCTCACAGAGGGCCGAGCGCAGCACCCAGGCGTCGGTGGGGCGGACGGCGCAGTCGGCGCCGGCCGGGGGCATCACCCACCGCGGATCGGTGGCGGGCAGGAGCAGGGCGCCCGCGGTGCAGGAGCTGCCGGGCAGGTGCCACGTCTCGGCGGTGCCCGCGGGGACGAAGAAGGAGACGGTGCTGCCGTTCCGGCTCTGCAGCACCGCGCCGCAGGCCCGGCGCAGCCGCAGGATGTCGACCGCCTCCAGGCCGTGCCGCAGGGCGACCGTCACGGTGTCGCACCCGGTGACGACCGCCCCGTCGCCGTCCGTGCCGAGGCGGCGGAGCGGCCGGCTGCCGCCGCCGCACGGGGCGCGGCCGCCCTCGTCGCGTCCGCGGCCCGGACCGCGGTCGTCGGCCGGTTCGGGCAGCAGGGCGGGGGCGGCGGCGGCGAGCACTCCTCCGGCGACCAGGCGGTGGTACTGCGGTACTCCGGTGGCCATCACGGGCCCTCCTGTCACCTCGTCCGGTCGGAAGCACCGCCGCCCAGGGGGTGGGGGGCCGCCGCTGCGGGCGGCGGGCCGGACGGCGGCCGGGGGCTTCCACGTATCAGGACAACGCCGAGGGCGTACCCGAGGCCACGGGGCGCCTTACAGCAAGGCATGGCATTTCATGGCAGATCCCGGCAACAATGACCGTTTCGACCGTATTTGTCAGCACATCAGCCACAAACTCGCTGTGGCGAGTCGGTGACTCCCGGTACTGTCGGTTGCGCGCCCGGTGGTCCATCCGGTCCCACCGGGCGCATCCGCACCCCGGCCCACCCGCCGCCGAATCCGGGCCCCGCCACGGGGCTCCGCCGCCGAGCCCCACCCCCGGCTCCGGCACCCGGACCTCACCACCGGGCCGAACCGACCGACCCGAACCGACCCCGAGCCGCCGACCCGAGCCCAGCCCACCCGTACGCAGGACCGACACCCCCGGAACCGCCCCACCCGCACCTCCACTTCGCACCAGCACCCCGCACGACCACGGAGCGCACCATGGCAGCCACCCCACCGGCCGAGCCGAACCGCCCGTCACCCAACACCGTGATGCGCGCACTGCGCGGCGACCGCTCGCCGGGCGAGTTCGCCATGGCCGTGCGCCGGGCCGCCCGCGAGATCGGCGAGCACGTGTCCTGCGACGCCCGCTACGTCGGGCGGGTCGAGTCCGGCGAGATCCGCTGCCCCAACTACGCGTACGAGCGGGTCTTCCGGCACATGTGGCCGGACCGCTCGCTGGCCGACCTCGGCTTCTCCTCCCGCACCGCCGTCCGCCGCCGCCCGGCGGACGGCGGCGGGGGCACCACACCACCCGCGCTCCACCCGCAGTTCCCGTCCTTGCCCGCCCCGCGCTCGCCGCTCTCCACCCAACTCCCGTACGCTGCCTCGCCGTACGCGGAACCGCTCCCTGCGGGCGAGCGCCTGCTGCCGAGGCCCGCGGCGCCTCCCCGGGGGCCCGCCGGATCGCACCATCTCGACGAGGAGAACGACGACGTGCGTCGCCGTACGTTCCTGGCCGGCGGCTCCGCCGCACTGGCCACCGTGATCGGCATCGACCCGCCGGCCGATGCCGCCGTCACCCACCCCTTCCCGGCCCCCGGCGCCGGGAAGTCGGCCGCCGGCGCCTTCATCCCGGCCCAACCCGGGCCCGGGGCGGGCCGGTTCGGCTCCGACCCGGCCCTGTTCGGCCGCGGCCAGGCCTTCGAACCGGGTTCCGCCTTCGACCCCGGGGCCGCCCTGGTGCCCGGCCGGCCCGGGCCGGTTCCGCCGCCGCGCCGGGTCGGCGCGGCCGAGGTGCTCGGCGTCGAGCAGGCCGTGCGGGACATCAGGCTGGCCGACGACGCCCACGGCGCCGACGCCCTGTTCGAGCGCGCCGGACAGTCGCTGCGCACCGCGTACGTGCTGCTCAACGAAGGCGAGTACAGCACCGAGACCGAGCGCAGGCTCCAGGCCGGGGCCGGCGAACTGGCCATCTCGGTCGGCTGGTTGGCACACGACTCGAACCGGCTGGCGGACGCCCGCTCGCTCTACGCCGAGGCGCTCGCCACCGCCCGGATGGCGGGCGACCCCGCACTGGAGGCGCACGTCTTCTGCAACAGCGCCTTCCTCGCCCGCGACGCCGGCCGGCCGCGCGAGGCGTTGCGCGCCGCCCAGGCCGGACAGGCCGCCGCCCGGCACCTGGACTCCGACCGGCTGCTCTCGCTGCTGGCCATGCGCGAGGCCGGCGGCTGGGCGCTGCTGCAGGACCGGTCCGCCTGCGAACGCGCCCTGTCCCGGGCGTACACCCTGTTCGACCGCGGCCCCTCCGAGGCGGATCCGGAGTGGATGTCCTTCTTCGGGGAGGCCGAGATCGCCGGACTGCAGTCCCAGTGCTGGTCCGCCCTGGGCGACTGGGACCGCGCCAGCGAACAGGCCGGGCTGGCCATAACGCTCCAGGAACCGCAGTTCGTCCGCAACCGCGTGCTCTACACCGCCGAGCTGGCGCACGACCGCCTCGGCCGGGGGGACTTGGCCGGCGCGGGACACCACGGCACGGCCGCCGTGGCACTGTTCGGCGAGGTCCGCTCGGCCCGGATCAGGAGCATGCTGGCGCACACCGCGGAGCGGCTGCGCCCGCACCGGGCCGTCCCGGAGGTGGGCCGTTTCCTGACCGACTACGACGTGGCGGCCGCCGCCTGAACGCACGGCGCCCCGGGCGCTCCCGACGAAGCGTCGACGTCGTGGAACACCCGGGGCGCCGGTCAGGTGCCGAGCCGCTACCGCGGCATCAGTGCTGCAGGCCGTCCAGGTGGGAGAGGTCGTTCCAGATCTCGACCGCCGGGGCGCCGTACTCCCAGGAGAGGACGCACAGCGCGGCCGTGCCGAGCTTGAACCGCTGGGCGTACTCGGGCGGCAGTCCGAGCCAGCGGGCGGTCAGGATGCGCAGCAGGTGGCCGTGCGCGACGAGCACCACGTCACGGTCGGCGCAGTGCATGACGGTGGTGTCCGAGGCGGGCACCCCGTGCTCGTCGTTGAGCTCGGCGAGGAAGGTGTCGACCCGGGCTGCCACGTCGGACAGCTTCTCCCCGCCGGGGACACCGTCCCGCCAGATCAGCCAGCCGGGGTGGTCGGTTTCGCGGATGTCGGCACCGGTCCGGCCCTCGTACTGGCCGTAGTCCCACTCCAGCAGCTCGGGGCGCTCCAGCGCGCGGTCGCCGAGGCCGGCCAGGGCGCAGGTCTCCTTGGCCCGGGAGAGCGGGCTGGTGAAGACCACCGCGTCCGTCAGGCCGTTCCAGGGGGCCTTGGCGAGCCGGGCGCCGAGCGCCCGGGCCATCGCGCGGCCCTCGTCGGTCAGCGGGATGTCGGTCCGGCCGGTGTGGCGGCCGGTGGCCGACCACTCGGTCTCGCCGTGGCGGACCAGCACGATTCGGGCGGGCATGGGGGGCTCCTCGCAGCGGGGCGGTGGCAACGGTCGGTCTCACCCTTGAGCACCGGGCCTCCATGATCCCTCACCTGCGTGCCGCCCACGATCCCGGGCCGGGTGCCGGGCGGAACACCCGCCCGGCACCCGGGCCGGCCGCCGGAACGACCACCCCGCCCCGACGGTCCCGGCCACCGGCCACCGGCCACCGGCCCACCCGTCCCGCGGGCCGCCCCGCCGACGGACCCGCACCGCACCGCACCGGAACCGCCCGGAATCGGTGCCGATCGCCTCGGATGGCCCCGGATGGGCCCGGATGGGCCCGGATGGGCCCGGATGGCCGGACCGGGCCGGATTGTCGGACCCGGATGCGACACTGGGCCGCACCATGAACGTCTCGACGAACGTCCCGCCCAGCGGGCACTTTGAGCCGCTCGCCCAGCGGCTCGCCGAGCTGCGCGGTCCGGCGCCGCAGCGCAGCCTGAACGCCCGCGCCCTCGCCGCGCTCGCCGCCAATCCGGGCTGTCACCGCCGCGCCGTGCTCGACGCCGCCGGGGTCGACAAGTCGGCCCTGGCCGCCCGGCTCGGCCGCCCCGCACCGTTCGGACAGTCGCCGTTCGCGCTCGCGCGCGGCGTGATCTTCGAGTCGCGGTTGAAGGAGGACGGCTACGCGGCGCTGCTGGAGCCGCTCCGCCACCACCTCGGCCTCCCGGCCGAGGGCGGCGCCCCGCTCACCGTGCCCGACCTGCTCCGTAGCTCCGGCCCGGCGGTCCGGGCCGAGCGGACGGCGGCCGCGCTGACCGAGGCCTCCGCCGACCCGGCGGCGTGGACGCTGCTGGACCACCCGCTGCTGCGGCTCGACATGGCCGGCAGCACCGCCTATCTGGAGCCGGACGCCGTCGTGGTGCACGGCGGGCGCTGCATCGTGGTCGAGATCAAGTCCTTCCCGGTGCTGGACGGCAGCGCGGACCCGGCCAAGGTGGGCGCCGCCGCCCGGCAGGCCGCCGTCTACGTGCTGGCGCTGCAGGAGACGGCCGCCGCCCTGGCGGGCCGGGCGGTGGACCCGGACCCGTACGCCGAACAGCGGCTGCCCGGCAGCCCGTGGCTGAGCGTGCTGCTGGTCTGCCCGAAGGACTTCGGCAACCGGCCGACGGCGGTCGCGGTGGACGTCCGCCGCGAGCTGGCCACCACCCGCCGCCAGCTGAGCCGGATGACCGGCATCGGCCGGCTGCTGGCGGCGCTGCCGCAGGGCGTCGGCTTCGACCTCGCGCCCGCCGAGGACGGCCGGCCGGCCCGCTCGGACGAGGAGCTGGCCGCCTCGGTCGAGGCGGTGCCCGCCGCCTACAGCCCGGACTGCCTCTCCGCCTGCGAGCTGGGCTTCCACTGCCGTGCCCAGGCGCGCTGCGGTGACCGGGTCGAGCAGCTCGGCCGGGGCGTGCGCGGCGAGCTGGGCAGCATCCGGACGGTGACCGCGGCCCTGGCAGCCGCCGAACGGGGCCCCGCCGCCGAGGCCGCCACCGCCGTCACCACGGACCCCGTCACCACAGAACCGGGCACCACGGAACCGGGCACCGACAGCACCGACCCCGACACCGACGAGGCGGCCGCCCGGCTGGCGTACGCCGCCGCGCTCCGCGCCGAGGCGCTCGGCCGCGTCCTGGTGGCGGCCGCACCGGGAGGCGCCGGATGAGCCTGCTCGGCACCCTCGCCCGGCTGGAGGCCGTCCGCAGCGGCCGGGCCGAACCGCTGGCCACCGTCCGCCACCGGCACCTCTCCGAGCGTCCGATGGTGCTGGTCCCGCTGACCGCCGCCGGCGAGGCGGGTGCGCCGCTGGCCGTGCTGCTCGGCACCGACCGGTCCGCGCCCCGGCTGCACATCGTCCCGCAGCCGCTGAACCGCACGCTGCGCTTCGACTTCCTGGCCGGCCTGGCCGCCGATCTGCTGCCGTACGTGGAGTCCTTCGGCACCGGGGTGGAGCAGATCGAGGGCTCCGAGAAGGACCCGGAGACGGGCGAGAAGACCCAGGTCTTCCGCGAGCTGTGCACCGACGCGCCGCAGCTGATCGTGCCGAACGGCGGCGGCGTGCACCACCTCGCCCTGATCGGCCGCTCCACCCGGTTCCGCCGCACGATCGAGGACGACGAGCCGGGCCCGTACCCGGCACCGGCCCGGGTGCCGCTGCTCGGCCGCTGGCTGACCCACCTCACCGACCGGGCCCAGGTGCCCGGGAGCAGCATGCTGCTCCCGATGACCGGCCTGCTCGCCCGCCACTGGGCGACCGGCCAGAGCCACCTGGAGGACCAGCACCTGGCCGCCCGGCTGGCCTGGCACCTCCCGCCGACCGGCCTGTCCGGCGCCGAGGCCGCCGAGCGGGCCGAGTCCGCCCGGGACGGGAACGGCCAGCTGCTCCACCCGCCGGCCGGTCCGGCCACCGACCCGCGCTTCGACGAGCTGGTGCTCGGCCCGGCCATCGCCCGCTACGACGCGGCCGCCTCGGCCCTGCTGCACGCCACCGAGGGGCACGCCACCGGGGGGCACGGCACCCGTGGTCGGAACGGCGGCCGGGATGCCGACGGGCCCGACGCCACGGCCGCCGAGCAGGCCCGGGCCGCCGTCCGGACGGCCGTCGAACAGCTGCGGACGGTGCTGGAGCGGGTGCTGCTGCCCACCTGGTACGACGTCTGGGCCGGCATCGACCTGCTCCGCACCCTGCCGCCGGCCGGGCACCTGGAGGAGCGCTGGACCGGCGACCGCTGGTCCTACACCGGCCACCGGGACCGGCTGGCGGCCGGCGAGCCGCCGCAGCCCCGCCAGGACGACGCCGTGACGGCGGCCCGCAAGCTGGCGCAGCGCGAGCGTGAGCAGGCCCGGCTGGACGTCCAGGAGGCGCTGGACGACCCGCTGGCGATGGCCGAGCGCCGGCTGGCCGGCGAGGCGTTCTCCGGCGTGGTGACCGACGTGGTGCCCGACTACGACACCTCCGGCCGCTCGCCCAAGCCGCGTCCGCTGGTGACGGTCCGCACCGCCGACCGGCCGCACGCGGACCTCGGCCGCGAGGCGCACCGGGTGTGGGAGTCCCCGCGAGCGGAGGCCGGCGGGGGCCCGAGCGCACAGAAGGCGCAGATCGCGGCGGTCGACCCGGAGGAGGGCACCATCACGCTGCGGGTGCTCTCCGGCATGGGCCGGAAGAAGGAGCCCGAGCCGGGGAGCCTGCCCGAGCCGGGCGAGCGGATCACCTTCACGCTCTTCGAGTTGACCGTCCGCCAGTCCGCGCCGCTGCCCGAGCCGGACGACACCCCGTGGACGCACGGCGGCCCGCCCGGCACCTCCGCCCCCGTCGGCCCGGCCGCGGCATCCGCAGCGGCACCCGCCGCGGCGGCCGCCACCACATCCGCAGCCTTCGAGGAGTGGGAGTGAACCGGCAGATGAGCAGCGAGCAGGCCCCCGGTGCGGCCGCCGACGCGGCGGTGGCCCGGATCCTGGAGGCCACCGTCCGCCCGGCGGCCGGCGCCCCGCGCGGCGTGGTGGTGGACTCCCCGCCCGGCGCCGGCAAGTCGACCCTGGTGGTGCGGGCCGCCCGGGAGCTGGTCGGGTCCGGCGAGCGGTTGATGATCGTCGCCCAGACCAACGGCCAGGTGGACGACCTGGTCGACCGACTGGCCGGGAAGGCCCCGGACCTGACGATCGGCCGGCTGCACGCGGCGGACTCCCGGCCGGGGCCCGAGGTGCTGCGGCACGCCAACGTCACGCCCTCCGACAAGGTGGCGGAGCTCGCGGAGCTCGACGTGGTGATCTCGACGGCCGCGAAGTGGCAGTGGGTGAAGGCCGAGGCGCCGTGGCGGCACGCGATCGTCGACGAGGCGTACCAGATGCGCTCGGACGCGCTGCTCGCGGTGGCCCGGCTGTTCGAGCGGGCCCTGTTCGTCGGCGACCCGGGCCAGCTGGACCCGTTCACGGTGGTCGGCACCGAGCAGTGGGCGGGCCTGTCCTACGACCCGTCGAGCAGCGCGGTGGTGACGCTGCTCGCGCACAACCCGCAGATCGAGCCGCACCGGCTGCCGGTCTCCTGGCGGCTGCCGGCCAGTGCGGCGCCGCTGATCTCCGGCGCGTTCTACCCGTACACGCCGTTCCGTTCCGGCACCGGGCCGGAGGACCGGCGGCTCACCGCTTCGGTGCGGCCGGACGGCACGGCCCTGGACGCGGCGATCGACCGGGCGGCCGAGCACGGCTGGGCGCTGCTGGAGCTGCCCGCCCGGCACACCGTCCGGACCGATCCGCAGGCCGTGGCCGCGGTCGCCGCCACCGTCCGGCGGCTGCTGGAGCGCGGGCTGACGGCCCACTCCGAGCAGGGGTCGGTGCCGCTCACCCCGGGCCGGATCGCGGTCGGCACCGCCCACCGGGACCAGGCGGCGGCCGTCCGGGCGGCGCTGGTGAAGGCCGGTGTGCCGGTCGATCCAGCCGCCGGGCCGGCCGTGACGGTGGACACCGCCAACCGGCTGCAGGGGCGCGAGTACGACGTCACGGTGGTGCTGCACCCGCTCTCCGGCCGGCCGGACGCGACCGCCTTCCACCTGGAGACCGGCCGGCTCTGCGTGCTCGCCTCCCGGCACCGGCACGCGTGCATCGTGGTGGCCCGGGCCGGGATCGCCGAGTTGCTGGACGAGCACCCCTCCACCGAGCCGGTGCAGTTGGGCGTTTCGGTCAAGTTCCCCGACGGCTGGGAGGCCAACCACCAGGTGCTGCACCACCTCGCCGGACACCGCGTCCGGCTGTGACCCGGCTGACCCGGCCGTGTCCGGCTGCGCCCCGGACCGGCGGCCGCGGGCGTGCCGCACCGGTGACCGAAGGTGACGGCCGGGGGCGGCAGGCGGCGAGCGGGTGCACGGAGGCGGCGGCCGGCGGGCGGCGGACCGGGCCGGAAGCACTCCCCCGGCGTGCAACGGGGGAATAGCGCCCGGACTCGCACCGTTCCGTTACCGGCCGCCGCCGCGAGACAATGGACGACGGCCACGACCGGGCGGCGCCGGTCCCCGGCCGCCGCCGTCCGCCCCCATCGAGCACCCGGAGGTGTCCGTCCATGCCCGACTCCCACGCCCAGATGTCCGACCCGAGCGGTTCGACCGCGGCGGGCGGTCAGGGCGCAGGCGCCGGCGCAACGCCCGCCCCGCGGCGGCGTCCCGCGCAGTTGCTGTTCGAGCCGCAGGCCGCCGAGCCGGAGTCGGAGCGCTTCTTCGACCTGGATTCGATCGACGACCCGGCGGAGCTGCTGCGGCGCTCCACCGAGCTGGCGCTGGCCTTCCGCGCGGCCGCCGAGCGGGCCACCGACTTCCAGGCGGTCGCCGCCGCGCAGCTGGCGGACATCCGCCGGTTCGACGCGCTCTCGGACGCCGAGATCGCCGAGCGGGCGGACTGGACCCCGGACTACGCGGCCAAGATGATCGAGTACGGCCGCAGCCTGCTGCAGCCCCGCCGCCACGACGGCTGAGTCCCGGCACCACGACGGCTGAGTCCCGGCACCATGGCGGCTGGGTCCGGCTCCCACGCGCCCCACCCGGCACACCTGCCGCACCGGCCCCGGCACCTGACATCCGGCACCGAAAACCTCGCCACTGGCATATGCGCGGGGAAGGGTACGCCGCGCCCCTCCCCGCTGTCCGGCAAACCCGGCTTTCCCTCCCGGCCACGTCCCGGACGCTCCACCCTGCTGCTGTGGACATCTGGACCTATCAGTCGGTGGAGTACGTCACCGTGGCCGGGGAGGCCTGGCTGGCCTCCGCCAGTGAATACCCGCGCAGCATGCGCGCCCTCTGGGAGTCACGCCCGTGGGCGCCCTCGGTGCTGCCCTGCGGGCGCACCTTCGACGTGATCAGCATGCCGGCGCTGTTCGGCCGCCGGGTGCTGGACGAGCTGTGGGCGTCCGGACCGGGCTGCGGGCCGGTCGCCGCCTACCGGGGGCGCACGCTGCTCTTCGTCCAGCCCGGCGCGGCGGCCCGGCTGCGCCGGCTGCTGGCCTGGGAGGAGTGGGCCCGGGACGTCCCGCCGCTGCTCTGCCACGGCCGCGGCGACGCCGTGACCGTCCCGCCGGTGCAGCGGATGGTGAACAGCCCGGACTCCCCCGGACTGGGCGCCGGCCGGTGGATCGTCGCCCCGGACAGCCGGGAGCCGTGGCTGCCGGGCGCCTCGGTGGTGCTCTGGGCCTGCGTCCGGGCGACCCGCGAGCCAGCCGACCGGGGCGGGCAGGTGGCCCTGCCGACCGGTTGAGTACCGCCGTCGGACGGCCCGCCGAGGGCGGCAGGTATTCGATTTTGGTCGGACCGCGCCCCACTGCTAGAGTCTTCTCTGTCAGCAGGCGCCGCTAGCTCAGTTGGTTAGAGCAGCTGACTCTTAATCAGCGGGTCCGGGGTTCGAGTCCCTGGCGGCGCACAGACAGCCGGAAGGCCCCTTGCGAAAGCGAGGGGCCTTCCGGCGTTTCCGGACCGAGGCCGAGGCCAAGGCCAAGGCCAAGGCCAAGGCCGAGACCAGGGCCAGGGCCGGAACCGGGAAGCCGCGGACCTGCCGAGGGCCGCCCGCCGAAGCGGACGGCCCCGGGGCCGACGGTCCTACGACCGTCCTACCGTGCGCCTCAGCGCCCGCGCAGCGAGCGGTAGCGGGCGACCAGCTCCGCCGTGGAGCTGTCCAGCGCGTCGGCGCCCTCGCCGGTCAGCAGCACCGGCTCGATCCGCTTGGCGAGCACCTTGCCGAGCTCGACGCCCCACTGGTCGAAGGAGTCGATGTTCCAGATCGCGCCCTGGACGAACACCTTGTGCTCGTAGAGCGCGACCAGCTGGCCGAGCACCGACGGCGTCAGCTCCGCGGCCAGGATGGTGGTGGTCGGGTGGTTGCCCTTGAAGGTCTTGTGCGGGACCAGCTCGGCCGGCACGCCCTCCGCCGCCACCTCCTCCGGGGTCTTGCCGAAGGCGAGCGCCTGGGTCTGGGCGAAGAAGTTGGCCAGCAGCAGGTCGTGCTGGGCGACCAGGCCGGGCAGCAGGTCGGCGACCGGCTTGGCGAAGCCGATGAAGTCGGCCGGGATGACCTTCGTGCCCTGGTGCAGCAGCTGGTAGTAGGCGTGCTGGCCGTTGGTGCCGGGGGTGCCCCAGACCACCGGGCCGGTCTGCCAGCTCACCGGGTTGCCCTCGCGGTCCACCGACTTGCCGTTGGACTCCATGTCCAGCTGCTGGAGGTAGGCGGTGAACTTCGACAGGTAGTGCGAGTACGGCAGCACGGCGTGCGCCTGGGCGTCGAAGAACGCGCCGTACCAGACCCCGAGCAGGCCGAGCAGCAGCGGGACGTTCTCCTCGGCGGGGGCGGTGCGGAAGTGCTCGTCGACCAGGTGGAAGCCGTCGAGCATCTCCCGGAAGGCGTCCGGGCCGATGGCGATCATCAGCGAGAGGCCGATCGCCGAGTCGTAGGAGTAGCGGCCGCCCACCCAGTCCCAGAACTCGAACATGTTGGCGGTGTCGATGCCGAAGTCGGCGACGCCCTCGGCGTTGGTGGAGAGCGCGACGAAGTGCTTGGCGACCGCGTCGGTGTCGGCGCCCAGGCCGGTGAGCAGCCAGTTCCGCGCGGAGACCGCGTTGGTGATGGTCTCGATCGTGGTGAAGGTCTTGGACGCGACGATGAACAGCGTCTCGGCCGGGTCCAGGTCGCGGACGGCCTCGTGCAGGTCGGCGCCGTCCACGTTGGAGACGAAGCGGACGTCGAGCTCGCGGGCGGTGTAGGAGCGGAGCACCTCGTACGCCATGGCGGGCCCGAGGTCGGAGCCGCCGATGCCGATGTTGACGACGGTCCGGATCCGCTTGCCGGTGTGGCCGCGCCACTCGCCGCTGCGGACCTTTCCGGCGAAGGCGGCCATCTTGTCGAGCACGGCGTGCACGGCGGGCACCACGTTCTCGCCGTCGACCTCGACGACGGCGCCGCGCGGGGCGCGCAGCGCGGTGTGCAGGACGGCGCGGTGCTCGGTGGTGTTGATCTTCTCGCCGCGGAACATGGCGTCCCGCAGCCCGGCGACGCCGGTGGCCTCGGCGAGCTCGCGCAGCAGGGTCAGCGTCTCGTCCGTGACCAGCTGCTTGGCGTAGTCCACGTGCAGGTCGCCGACCTGGAGGGTGTAGCGACGGCCGCGCTCCGGGTCGGCGGCGAACAGCTCGCGCAGGTGCGTCTCGCCCAGCTCCGCGCGGTGCTTGCCGAGGGCGGCCCACTGCGGGGTGCGGTCCAGCGGGGTACGGGCGTCGGCACGGGTCTCCGACATCGGTTGCTCCTCGATTCATCTGGGTGCAGATACCGGCAGGGCCAGGCGGGAGGGTTTCGCGAGGTCGTGCGGGTACTGGTGGTGCGCCGACTCCGTTGACGGCCTGCCCGGGGCCAGCCTATGCAACGTCGGGGCCGCCCTCGCACATTCCGTTCGCCGACGCTCCAACGGCGCCGCACCGATGACCCGTCGGACGCCTCCCGGACGCCCGGCCGGCGCCCGTCCGGACACCCGGCCCACGGCCGCCGGAACCGCCGCCGGACGCCGCGTCACTTCCGTTCGGAGCGCAGGTCGAGCCCGCGCAGCACCCGGTCGACCATCTCGGGGTCGGCGCCGATCTCGCTGCGGGCGGCCAGGATCTCGCGCCGGGAGGCGGCGATCATCTCCTGTTCGACGCTGTGCGCGGCGCGCCACTGGCTGAGCCGCAGCTTCGCCTCGGCGGCCTCCTCCTCGGCGTACCGATCCGGGCAGAGCCGGGCCAGCCGGTCGTGCTGACGGTCCCGCAGCCGGTCGGCGACCTCGGCGGGCAGCTTGTCCAGCTCCTCCAGTTCGCCGAGCCGTTCCAGTCCGGCCTTGGCGGCCCGCCACCAGAGCTGGCGGACCTGCTGCTCGTGCTTGTCGTGGTCGACGTCCAGGTGCAGGCGCTTGGCGAGCCAGGGCAGGGTGAGCCCCTGGACCAGCAGGGTGAAGAGGACGACGCTGAAGGCGATGAAGACCAGCCGGCCGCGTTCGGGGAAGGCCGCGCCGGTGTCGACGGTGAGCGGGACGGCCAGGGCCAGGGCGACCGTGGCCACCCCGCGCATCCCGGACCACCAGAGCACCACGCTCTCCTGCCAGCTGATCGGGGTGTCCTCCTCGGCGTCCGCGCGCAGCTTCCGGGAGACCCAGCCGGCCGGCAGCAGCCAGAGCAGCCGGACCAGCACGACGACGGCGATCACCACGGCCGCGTCGCCGAGCATGCCGGTCCAGCCCTGGCCGGCCTCCTTGAGGACGGTCGCCAGTTCGAGCCCGATCAGGCCGAAGGCGACGCCGGTGATCAGGATCTCGACGATCTCCCAGAACGCGTTGCCGACCAGCCGGTACGACACGGCGTCGGCGTCGGCGGCCCGCTCGGCCAGGTAGAGCCCGCAGACCACGACGGCGAGCACGCCCGAACCGTGGATCTCCTCGGCCAGGCTGTACGCGGCGAACGGGACCAGCAGGTTGAGGGCGACCTGCTGGGTCGGGTCCTCCAGGAAGGCGGCGAGTCTGGCGTTGGCCCAGCCGAGGGCGACGCCGATGACCACGGCGAGGACCGCCGAGAGCACGAAGCGGAGCACCGCGTGGCCGGCCGAGAAGTCGCCGCCGACCACCGCGTCGATGGCCAGCGAGTAGATCACGATCGCGGTGACGTCGTTGAACAGGCCCTCGCTCTCCAGGACCGCCACCAGCCGGCGCGGCAGGCCGACGCTGCCGGCCACCGCGACGGCGGCGACCGGGTCGGGCGGGGAGACCAGTGCGCCGAGCGCGACGGCGGCGGCGACCGGCAGGCCGGGCAGCAGCCAGTGCACGGCGCCGGCCACCGCGGCCGTGGTGACCACCACCAGGGCGACGGCGAGCAGCAGGATGGAGCGGATGTTCGCCTTGAAGTAGCGGACCGAGGAGCGCCGGGCGACGGCGAAGATCAGCGGCGGCAGGACGAGCGGGAGGATCAGGTCGGGGTCGATCGCGATGTCCGGGATCTGCGGCACCAGGGCCATGACGATGCCGAGCAGGGTCATCAGCACGGGCTGCGGCACGCCGGTCCGGCGCGCCAGCGGCATGGTCACCACGGAGGCGAGCAGCACCAGGAAGAGCAGGGGCAGCTGACCCACGGGGACGTTCCTCTCGGCGGCGGACGGCGGCGGGGAGACTGTGGTGGGCGTCCGGGCCGCGCGGCCCGGGCCGCCGCCAGGATAAATCTGACAATGAGCCCAACTGCCGCGACACGCCCGGCCGGGGTTGACCTCAAGCGGGCTTCAAGTCTGATCATCGAGGGAACCGACCGACGGCCCGTACGACAGGCAGGAGCCCGCCCATGAAGGCAGTCACCGTTCCCCGGTTCGGCGGCCCGGAGGTGCTCCGGGTGACCGAGATGCCCGCCCCCGCCGCGGGGCAGGGCGAGGTGCGGGTCCGGGTCCGCGCGGCCGGCGTGCAGCCCGTCGACCTCGCCGTCCGGGAGGGCTTCACGCCGCCGGGTGCGACGGTCGAGCTGCCGGTGGTCCCGGGCAACGAGTTCGCCGGGGTGGTCGACCAGCTCGGCCCGGGCAGCTACGGCTGGGAGGTCGGCGACGAGGTGCTGGGCTTCCGGCTGCTGCACAGCCACGCCGAGTTCGTCACGCTGGACACCTCCCACCTGGTCGCCAAGCCGGCCGCGATGCCCTGGGAGCAGGCCGGCTCGCTCTCCGCCTCCGGCCAGACCGCGCACGTCGGGCTCAGCGAGCTGAAGGTCGGCAAGGGCGACACCGTGCTGGTCCACGGCGCCTCCGGCGGGGTCGGCACGGTCGCCGTCCAGCTGGCCCGGGCCTGGGGCGCGACGGTGATCGGCACCGCGAGCGAGCGCAACCACGACTACCTGCGCGAGTTGGGCGCGATCCCGGTCGCGTACGGGGAGGGGCTGGTCGAGCGGGTCCGGGCGGCCGCCCCACAGGGCGTGGACGCCGCCCTGGACGCGGCCGGGCGCGGCGCGCTGGAGGCCTCCGTCCGGCTCGTCGCCGACAAGGACCGGATCGGCACCATCGTCGACTACGCGACCGCCGGGCGGCTCGGACTCCGGCAGCTACGGGGACAGCGGACGGCGGCCCGGCTGGCCGAGCTGGTCGAGCTCTGGGAGGCCGGCGGGCTCCGGCTGGAGATCGCCGGGAACTTCCCGCTGGAGCGGGCCGCCGACGCCCACCGGCTGGTCGGCACCGGCCACGTCCGGGGCAAGGTCGTGCTCACCCCGTGACGGCCGGACCGGGCCGAGGGGGCCCGCGGGGGCCGAACGGGCCGATTGTGAGTTTCGGCCGCTGACCAGGTAATGTTCTCTCTGTCAGCAGGCGCCGCTAGCTCAGTTGGTTAGAGCAGCTGACTCTTAATCAGCGGGTCCGGGGTTCGAGTCCCTGGCGGCGCACAGACAGC
>NZ_JBEYVJ010000149.1:0-17411 GCF_040643935.1 Kitasatospora sp. NPDC047058
GGCGCGCCCGCCCGGGCGGCCGGGCGGCCGGGGAACTCCGGCGGGGGCCCCGGCCGTACGAGTAGGTGTCCGCTCCTCCCCGCACACCGGTGTCCGCCGGCCCGGGCCCGGTACGGTGGCCTGGCGCCGTCGTACCCCGCCCCGGGGGCGGCCGCCCGACTCTGGTACCCGGAAGGACCACGACCGAGTGAAGCTGCTTCGCCTCCGCCTGCTGATCGGCATCATCGCCGTCATGACGGCGCTGTCCTGGGCCGGCGCCAAGCTGTGGGCCTCCCTGGACACGCTGCCCGCCGTGCCCGGCGCGGCGCCGGTGGTGCTGGCCGCGGTGGCGGTGATCCTGCTCGCCACGGCGATCTCGCTGCGGTCCCGGCTGAAGGCGGCGCGCGAGCGGCAGCCCGGCGCCAAGCGGGTCGACCCGCTGGGCGCGGCCCGGGCGGTGGTGCTGGGGCAGGCGAGCGCCCTGGTCTCGGCCGTCGTCACCGGCATCTACGCGGGGGCGGGGATCTACCTGCTGGGCGAGCTGGACGTGCCCGCCCGCAAGGACCAGGCCATCACGGCCGGGCTCGCGGTGCTCGCCGGGGCCGCGGTGATCGCGGCGGCGCTCTGGCTGCAGCACGTCTGCAAGCTGCCGGAGAACCACGACGGCCCGAACGGTCCGGCGGCCACCCACCGCTGAACGGGCGCACCCGCGTGATCCCGGCGGAGGGCCGGGCGCATGCGGTACGGCTCGCGCAGTGTCAAGGGCCAAAGCCGACCCTGGGCTGACAGAGCCCCAATTCGCACGCTAGTTTCTTGGCATGTCTCGCGGACGCCATCGTCATTCCTCCGTCCTCGGCCGGGTCTTCCCCCCCACCGCCGCCGGTGCGCTCATCGTGGCCGCGGTGGCTGCGCTGGTCTTCAGTCAGGACACCATCCTGGTCCGCTCGGTGGGCGTGGCCGCGGTGCTCGCGGCGCTCGGGATCGCGGTGCTGCTGCGCCAGCGCGACCGGGCCGCCCGTGCCGCGGCCGAGGTGTCCGTCGCACAGCGGCTCCGGGCCGAGGAACGCTTCGAGGAGCAGCTCGCCGAGGCCGAGTACGCCGCGGAGGTCGCCGAGGAACGGGCCACCCGGTTCGGCCGGCGGCTGACGGCGGAGAAGTCCCGGCTGGCGAAGGCCGAGACCGAGATCGCCCGGCTGCTGCGCGAGCGGGCCGTGCTGGTCGCGGAGCAGGCGCTCAAGGAGGCCGAGGCGACGCAGCGCGCGCTCGCCGCGAGCCGCCCCAAGTACCCGGCCAGCCCGGCCGCGTACGTCCGTGCCGCGTCCGTGCTGCGGCAGCTGGAGCGGCGCGCGGCCGCGCAGCAGGAGCAACGGGAGCGTGCGGCCGGCGCGGAGCTCGCGCTGCGCGCCCGTACGGCGCCTGCGGCCGTCTCCGCGCCCGCAGCGGCGGTTCCCGCGGTGCCGGCTCCGGTGGTCCCCGCGGTGCCCGCGCCGGTGGCCCCTGCCGTGCCGGCTCCGGTGGCTCCTGCGGTGCCCGCGCCGGCGGTGTCCAGGCCTGCGGCGGCGGCTCCGGCCGTCCCGGCCCCCGCGGCCCCGGTGCGGCCGGCGCTGACCGCGACGGTCGGTCAGCTCGGCGGTGCCCAGGTCGCACCGGTGGTGCCGGCGGAGCGGCAGCGACCGCGGCCGGCGCAGTCCGGGGCGGCGCGCGGGCCGGGCTTCAGCTTCTTCGGCCGCGGCGCCGGTGCGCCGGCCCGGCCGGCGGCCCCGGCCCCGGCCGTGGGCAGCGTCGCGGAGCTGGGCGAGCGCGCGGACCTGGCGGACGTGGTGGGCGACGAGGCGGTGGCGGCCCAGGCCGAGGCCAAGGCCGCCCTGGCCCAGGAGGCGGACCGTCCGGCCGGCGCCGGGGCGGAGCCGGCCGGGGCGGAGCAGGCGCAGCCGAAGGTGGTCGACCTGACCCCGGACGACGAGACCGAACTGCTGCAGCTCCCGGAGCTGCGCGCCTCGCGCTGAGGCCCGGAGCCCGGCTGTTCCCGGCGCAGGAGACCGACCCGGTCTCCTGCGCCGAGGTGTTTCCGGGGTCGGGTGGTCCAGCGGGCCGGGTGCTTCACGGGCGGTGCGTCCGGGGTCGGTGCGTCCGGGGGCGGGGCGTCTCCCGGGCCGCCCGGGAACGGCGAAGCGCCCGGCCCCTGAGACGGAGGGGGGCCGGGCGCTTCGCGGGGGTGGCGTCAGATCTGGACGCCGAAGTCCTGGGCGATGCCCGCGAGGCCGGAGGCGTAGCCCTGGCCGACGGCGCGGAACTTCCACTCGGCGCCGTTGCGGTAGAGCTCGCCGAAGATCATGGCGGTCTCGGTGGCGGCGTCCTCGGAGAGGTCGTAGCGGGCGATCTCGGCACCGCCGGCCGCGTTCACGACGCGGATGTAGGCGTTGCGGACCTGGCCGAAGTTCTGCGAACGGGCCACGGCGTCGTAGATCGAGACCGGGAAGGTGATCTTGACGGCCTCGGCCGGCAGGCCGGCCAGGTTGACGTTGATCGCCTCGTCGTCGCCGGCGCCCTCGCCGGTGCGGTTGTCACCGGTGTGGACGACGGTGCTGTCCGGGGTGCTGGTGTTGTTGAAGAAGACGAAGTGGCTGTTGGACAGCACCTTGCCGTCCGCGTTCAGCACGATCGCGCTGGCGTCGAGGTCGAACTCGGCACCGGTCGTGGTGCGGACGTCCCAGCCGAGACCGACGGTGACCGCGGACAGGCCGGGGGCCTCCTTGGTCAGCGAGACGTTGCCACCCTTGGAGAGGCTCACTGGCATGGTGTGTGCAGTCCCTTCGTTGCTTGTGCCCGGGATAACGCGGGCGGGCGTGGGCTTGGTTCCACGCCCCGCGGCAAATTCTTTTGGGCGAATCAGGTTTGGGCAATGGCCGGATCAAAGCCCGGTCAGATTCTCCGGAACCGGCCCTGGAGTGACCAGATGTTCGGATTGTCGGCCAGATCGGGGTGCATGTCGAAGAGGTCGGCCAGGGTGTCCTGGAGGAAGTCGCGGGCCTCGCGCCGCAGGTCGCTGTGGCGGACCACGGCGGGCTCCTCGTCCGGCAGCCAGGTGGCGCTGACCTCGACCCAGTTGAAGCGGCGGGCGAAGCGCAGCAGCTCGGTGTTCTGGGTGAAGTCGAGGTCGGCGGTCTGCACCCGGGCGGCGCGGCTGCCGTCGGGGTCGCGGTCCAGCTGTTCGGCGATGTCGCAGAGCGCCCAGGCGAAGTCGAGCACCGGCACCCATCCCCAGGCTGTGGACAGTTCCGTGCCGTCGCTGTCCAGGTAGACGTCGCCGCAGAACAGGTCGTACCGCAGCGCGTGCACCGAGGCGGTGCGGTAGTCGGTCTGCGGAGGGTCGGGGAAGCGGTTGGAGAGGGAGTAGCCGAGCTCGATCACCCGGCCATTGTCCAGGTAAAAGCGGGTGACCGGCACAGGTCCGGCGCGGGATGATGGGCCCATGCCCGAGCCCATCCGCGTACGGGGGTCGGTGGTCGTCCCCGACGCCGAGCTCGTCTGGCGCTTCTCGCGTTCCTCCGGCCCCGGTGGCCAGCACGTCAACACCTCCGACACCCAGGTCGAGCTGCGCTACGACCTGGCCGCCTCGGCCGCGCTGCCCGAGGTGTGGAAGCAGCGCGCCCTGGAGCGGCTGGCCGGCCGGCTGGTGGACGGGCGGGTGCTGGTGGTGCGCGCCTCCGAGCACCGCTCGCAGTGGCGCAACCGCGAGGTCGCCGCGGCCCGGCTGGCGTCGCTGCTGGGCGAGGCCACCGCGCCGCCGCCGAAGGCCCGCCGGGCGACGAAGCCGAGCCGGGGGATGGTCGAGCGGCGGCTCTCCAACAAGAAGCACCGTGCCGAGCTGAAGCAGGGCCGGCGCGCCCCGCGGGGCGGCGAGTGACCCGGCTGTCCGGGCGCGGGCCTCAGCCCAGCTGCCGGTAGCCGCCGCGGAAGTAGAGCAGCGGGCGGCCGCCCGGGTCGGGCACCACGGCCTCCAGGACGCGGCCGAGCAGCAGGGTGTGGTCGCCGGCGGGTATCCGCTGCTCGGTGCGGCACTCGACGGTGGCGAGCGCGCCCTCGATCAGCGGCGCGCCGCTGTACGGGCCGCGGCGGTGCGGCGCTTCGGCGAACAGCAGGCGGTCGCTGAGCCGGCCCTTCATGGCGAACCGCGAACCGAGCGTCTTCTGCTCCTCGGAGAGCAGCGAGACCGCCCAGGTCTCCGCGCGGGAGAGCACCTCGTCCATCCGGGAGTCCTCGCGGACGGAGATCAGCACCAGCGGCGGCTCCAGCGAGACGGAGAGGAAGGACGTGGCGGTCATGCCGACGTCCTCGCCGTCCTCCGGGTCGTGGACGGTCACCAGGCTCACTCCGGACGCGAGCTGGGAGAGCGCCGCCCGGAACTCGTCGGGCGTTGCTTGGGAGGCAGCTTCGGGCTGCGGGGACGAGTACACGTACCGCACGGTAGTCGGCGCGGGCGCGCGACGGCATCGGCCCGTGGTCGTAGGACCAGCGCCGCAGGGGTGACGGCGGACGGCCGTGCTCACCCCCGGGAGTGAAGGCAGGGGGCCTGGCGGCCTCCTGGTGACTCCAGTGCGCGGCCAATGCGGCCGACCACCAGAAATGTCCCGATAAAGCTCCGAGTCCGTTATGGGCGGATGGACTGATTAAGGGGGCATTGGTGCCGTGTGATTTAAGTCACAAGTGGTGGCCTATTGCTGACCGAGCGTGCCGAACGCTGTGCTCCCTGTGATTCAGTTCTTCTGGCAATCGGACGATAACCATTCAAGAACTATCCGAAGCAGCCGGGGAGCCCCCGCATGGAAGCCGAGTCGGAGCCGTACGTCCGTCTCGCGACCCTCCGCACCTTGCACCGGGTCGTGGCGGACCTCAACGCTGCCCGCAGCCTGGCGGGCACGCTGCAGGCCGTGGTCGAGGGCGCGGTGCACGGGCTCGGCTTCGACGCCGCCGCGGTCAGCCTGGTCCGGCCGGACGGGGACCTCGTGGTGGCGGCCGTCTGGGAGCTGGAGGAGAGCGCCATGGGCGGCCCCTCCGTGCTGCTCGGCCAGGTCGGCTCGCGCGAGTCCTGGGACCGGCTGCTCGGCGTCAGCGACCACTGGGGCACCCTCCGCTTCCTGCCCTACGACCGCGGCTGGGCCGTGGCCAGCGACATCCCGCGCTGGATCGGCGACGGCCCGATGCCCGTCTACGCCAACGACTGGCACCCGGCCGACGGCCTGCTCGCCCCGATGTACAGCGCCGGCGGCGACCTGCTCGGCGTCCTCTCGGTGGACCGGCCGCGCAGCGGGAAGCGCCCCGGCGCCTGGACCAGGGAGGCGCTGGAGATGTTCTCCCTGCAGGCCTCCATCGCGATCGGCAACGCCCGGCTGCGGGCCGAGATGCAACGCGCGCTGGCCCGCCTGGAGAAGGAGCAGCAGGCCCTGCGGGCCAGCGAGGAGAGCTTCCGCCAGGCGTTCGAGTACGCGCCCAGCGGGATGGCCATCACCGAGCTGCACGGCGCCGGGCGCGGCCAGCTGACCAGGGTCAACGACGCGCTCTGCCGCCTGCTCGGCCGCCCCCGCGCGGTGCTGCGCCAGCAGAGCTTCGCCGACCTCGTGCACCCCGACGACCGCGCCCTGCTGGAGCGGACCAGCGCCGAGAGCGGCCGGGCCGAGCTGCGGCTCTCCCGGCGCGACGGCGGCTACCAGTGGGTGTGCCTGCGCAACTCGATCGTCGCCGACGCGGCCGAGGGCCCGAGCTTCCTGCTCACCCACGTCGAGGACATCGAGGACCGCAAGCGGCACGAACTCCAGCTCGCGCACCGGGCCAGCCACGACGCCCTCACCGGCCTGCCGAACAGCGCCGAGCTCAAGGCCCGGCTGGGCCGGCGGCTCTGCAACGAACCGCAGACCGTCGGCGCCGTCGCCGGAGCGGCTGCCGGCCTCGGCGAGGGGCCCTACCAGCAGTCCTACGGCTTCCCGGCCGACTCCTACGGCGCGCACTCCGCGTACGACGGCCTGGACGGGACGGACCCGCTCTCCGGGCCGGTGCACCACTACGGCACCGCCGAGGGCTACGCGCTGCCGGCCACGGTGCCCGGCGGGCCGCTCGGCTACGGCGAGCACGTGCACGCGGTGGTCCCGGCCGACCACGGCGCCGGCGGCGACGTCTGGTCGGGCCCGTTCCGCTCGGGCGGCGCGGCCGTCGCCGAGAAGGGGCTCGCCGTGCTCTTCTGCGACCTCGACGGCTTCAAGTCGATCAACGACCGGTTCGGCCACAACGCGGGCGACGCCGTCCTGGTCGAGGTGGCCCGCCGGCTCAGCCAGGCCGTGCGCGACGGCGACACGGTGGCCCGGCTCGGCGGCGACGAGTTCGTGGTGCTGGCCGACGGCATCGGCCGCGAGGAGGCCAAGGACCTCGCCCACCGGCTGCGCAACGCGATCATCCCGCCGATGCGGATCGACGGCCGGGCGATGCGGGTCGGCGTCAGCCTCGGCGTCGGCTGGGCCGGCTGCGGCATGAGCATCGAGGAGGTGCTGCACACCGCGGACGAGCGGATGTACGACGAGAAGCGGGCGCGCGGCGGTTCGGTGCGGGGCGCGCGGGGCGAGCGGTCGCACCGTCGGGCCGGCTGACGTCCGCATTCCGGACCAAAGCTACCGGCGGGTTGTCAAGGGGTCTTTCCGGACGGCCGGGAACGGCAGGTAGGGTTCCGGGGTACGAGCGACCACTAGCGCCGGCGGCACGGCAGCCCGGCGACGCGAAACGCGATGGGGGAGTTGACCACCGTGACGACCGCCGGCAGCAATGGAGTGCCCGAGGGCCCGGAAGGCGGTGCCCCGCAGGACGACGACCCCTTCGGTTACCTCTACCGTCCGGCCGACGGCAGCACCGCGCAGGCGGCCGAGCCGCAGCAGGGCGTGCCTCGGACGCCGTACAGCCGCCCGATGGAGGTCGGCCGCGCCCAGTACGGGCAGCAGCGCCAGCAGCCCTACCCGCCGCAGCAGTCCGGCTACCCGCAGGGCGGCCCCGGCCAGCCGTACGGGCAGCAGCCCGAGTACGGCGCCGCGGCCACCCAGCAGGCCCGGTACGCCGAGCACTCCCGGCCGCAGCCGGGCGAGGAGCGGCCGGGCGGCGGGCGGAGCAAGGGCGCGGTGATCGGTGCGGTGGCGGTCGTCGCGGCCATCGCGATCGGCGCCGGGATCGCGCTCTCCACCGGTGGCCCGGACGACGACAAGAAGGCGAAGGCCGGGAAGACCAGCAGCCAGACCGCCGCGCCGCCGGCCCCGAGCACCGGTGCGGGCACCCCGTCCGGCGCCGGTTCGCCGTCGGCCTCCGCTGCCGTGTCCGGGCCGGTCACCGTCGACGCCGGGCAGCTCCAGGCGCAGAACGCACCGTCCGCCAACGCGGTGAAGGGCGCCAAGTCCGCGGACGGCAGCTACCTGACGCTGCAGCAGGGCGCCACGGTGAGCTGGACCGGCGAGGTGGCCGCGGCCGGGACGTACAAGCTGACCGTGCACTTCAACAACGCGGCGGGCGACGTGAAGGCCACCGCGGCGGTCAACGGCAAGGACTGGCCGAGCGGGCTGTCGTTCAAGAACTACTCGCCCGGCAAGGACCCGGCGTCCTCCTGGTACACCACGTTCATACTCCCGCAGCTGCAGGCCGGTTCGAACACCGTCGCCATCGCCAACCCGGGCGGTGGGCCGGTGCTGATCGACCAGATCACGGTCGAGCCGTACGGCGGCTGAGCCCGCCTGCGCCCGGACGCCCGGCGGCCGCCCGCTCCCCTCGGGGACGGGCGGCCGCCGGCGTTTCGCGAGGCGCCCGTCAGGCGGGCTTGACCGTGCCGAAGCGGCCGCCGCCGGTGATCCACTCGCCGCGGCGCATGACGGCCACCAGGTCGTACGTCCCGGAGTCGACCACGACCAGGTCGGCGTACTTGCCGGCCTCCAGCGAGCCGACCGAGCCGTCCAGGCCGAGCAGACGGGCCGGGGCGGCCGAGAGCGACTCGGCGGCCTGGTTCAGCGTCAGGCCGTTGACGGTGAGGGCGCGCTTGAACGCCACGTCCAGGGTGAGCGTGGAGCCGGCGATCGCGCCGCCCTCGACCAGCCGGGCGACGCCGTTCCTGACCTCGACCTGGAGCGGGCCGAGCGGGTAGAGGCCGTCGCCCATGCCGGCCGCGCCCATCGCGTCGGTGATCAGCGCGACCCGGGAGGCCCCGGCGGTGCCGTAGGCGAGGTCCAGCACCGACGGGTGCAGGTGCACGCCGTCGTTGATCAGCTCGACGGTGACCCGCTCGTCCTCCAGCAGCGCCACGATCGGGCCGGGCGCCCGGTGCGCGATGCCCGGCATCGCGTTGAACAGGTGGGTGGCCACCGTGGCACCCGCCTCGATCGCCTCCAGCGTCCGGGCGTAGTCGGAGTCGGTGTGGCCCACCGCCGCGATCACCCCGAGGTCGGCCAGCATCCGCACCGACTCCAGGCCGCCGGGCAGCTCCGGGGCCAGCGTGACCATCCTGGCGTGCCCGCGCGCCGCGTCGACCAGTTTGCGCACCAGCGCCGGGTCCGGATCGCGCAGCAGGTCCGGGCGGTGCGCGCCGCACCGGCCCGGCGAGATGAACGGGCCTTCGAAGTGGATGCCCGCCAGCACGCCGTCCTCGGCCAGCTCGGACAGCACGTGCGCCTGCCGGGCCACCTCGTCGATCTCCCCGGTCACCGTGGAGGCCACCGTCGTCGTGGTGCCGTGCTCCAGGTGCGTGCGGGCGGCCCGCAGCGCCTCCTCGGCCACCCCGGACGCGTACGAGGCACCACCGCCGCCGTGCACGTGCAGGTCCACGAACCCGGGCACCACCGTGTACCCGGCCAGGTCGAGGTCACCGGGCTCGGTGGCACCGCCCAGACCGGCGATCCGGGAGCCGTCGATCGTGAGGCGGTCCCCGTCGACGACACCACCGGGCAGGACCAGGCTGGCGCCGGACAGGGCAAAGCGGTCCGCGGCAGTCACGCGGTCACCTCCAAGGAGAGCAGGTCCCAGGCGAGCAGGCCCGCGCCCAGGGATGCGGCGGTGTCTTTGAGCATGGCCGGTACGACCTCGGGGGGCATCTGGAAGGTCAGCCGCTCGCGCACGGCCGCGCGCAGAGGAGTGAAGAGGGTGTCGCCGGCCTCGGCCAGGCCGCCGCCGACGATCACCGTGGAGGGGTCGAGCAGGCTCTGGGCCAGCACGATCCCGTCGGCGAGGGCGTCCACCGCGTGCTGCCAGACCGCGACCGCGCGCTCGTCCCCGGCGTCCACCGCGGCGGCGCAGGATGCCGCGTCGGCGTCGGGGCCCCCGCCGGCCGCGGCCCAGGCGCGGGAGACGGCGGAGGCGGAGGCGAGGGTCTCCAGGCAGCCGCGGGCGCCGCAGCCGCACTGCGGGCCGCCCGGCCGGACCACGACGTGGCCGATCTCGCCGCCGTAGCCGTGGGCGCCGGCCTCGATCCGGCCGCCGATGCCGATGGCGCCGGCGATGCCGGTGCCCAGCGCGATGAACAGGAAGCGGTCGACACCCCGGCCGGCGCCGAGCCGGCCCTCGGCCAGGCCGCCCGACCGCACGTCGTGGCCGAGGGCGACCGGCATGGCGGCCCCGTCCGGGCCGGCCAGGCGCCGGCCCAGCAGCTCGCGCAGCGGTAGGTCCCGCCAGCCGAGGTTGGCGGAGAAGACCGCGATGCCGTTCGTCTCGTCGATCGTCCCCGGGACGGCGACGCCCGCCGCCAGCGGGGCGGCGCCGAAGCGGCTGCGGCCCTCGTCCGCCAGGTCGGCGGCGAAGTCGAGGATGGCGGCGACGACGGCGTCCGTGCCGTGCTCCCGCCCGGTCGGTCGGCGTGCTTCGAACAGCACGGAGCCGTCCTGGGCGAGCAGCGCGGCCTTCATGCCGGTGCCGCCCACATCGAGTGCGATGACGTGCTTCACGGGGGACAGTTTCCCTTGGCCGGTCGGAGAGGTCTAGTCCAGTTATCGGATTGGTCTGGTCCATAGTGAGTGAGCTTTGTCGCAGAAGCATGCGGTGTGCGGCACTTTGCGCGTACCGCCGGGCCCCGTCGCACCGGGGTCCCGGGGCGGCCCGGCCGGGCCCCGGGCCTGGGTCGCCCCGATTCATTGCGCATCGTGCAACGACCTCCCGCACTTCGGTAACTACCCGCCGGGTCCGGCCCGGAGGTCTGGACCACTGTGCCGGGCGTTTGGCAGTGTGGCGGTCCCGGCTGCCGGATTCCACCCGTCCGGTCCCCATTTCTCCCCTCCACCACCCGAAGGCGGTACCCGCGTTGAACAGGCGCGCCCAGGCCCCCTCCCGGCTGCTCGGCACCCGGACCCTCGGCACCGCGCTGGCCGGCGCGCTGCTGCTCACCGGCTGCAGCGGCCAGGACGACAAGACGGTCACGCTCAAGCTGGTGGCGGCCGACTACGGCGAGGACGCGGCGACCAGCTCCCGGCAGTACTGGGACGACGTCGCGCGCCGCTTCGAGACCGCCAACCCGGGCGTCAAGGTCGACGTCGAGGTGGTCGGCTGGACCGACATCACCAAGCGGGTGGGCGACCTGGTGGCCGACGGCAAGTCGCCCGACCTGGTGCAGACCGGCGGCTTCGCCGACCAGGTGGCCGCGGACCGGCTCTACGCGGCGGCGGACGTCCTCTCGCTGGACACCCAGGCCAACATGATGGAGTCCTTCGCACACGCCGGGCAGGTGCTCGGCACCCAGTACGGCATCCCGTTCGTCTCCTCCTCGCGGGTGCTCTTCTACAACAAGGCGGTCTTCCAGAAGGCCGGGATCGACAAGCCGCCGGCCACCTGGAACGAGCTCAGGCAGGCCGCCGAGAAGATCAAGGCCAAGGTCCCCGGTGTCGTGCCGTACGGGCTGCCGCTCGGGCCCGAGGAGGCGCCCGCCGAGTCCATGCTCTGGACGCTCAGCGGCGGCGGCAGCCTCTCCGACGACGTCGGCAACTACACCATCGACAGCACCCAGAACCAGGCGACCTTCAACTGGCTGCGGACCAACCTGGTCGAGACCAAGCTGACGTACCCCGAGCCGGGCAGGATGAACCGGACGCCGGTGTTCACCGACTTCGTGGCCGGCAAGGTCGCGATGCTGAACGGCCACCCGACGCTGCTGCGGATGGCCGCCAAGGCGAAGGTCGACTTCGGGACGGCGCCGATCCCCAGGAAGGACGGCCTGGCCAGGACCGGCAGCCTCGGGGTGGCCGACTGGATGATGGCGTTCAAGGCCAACGGGCACCGGAACGAGATCCGCAAGTTCCTGACCTTCGTGTACGCGAAGGACAACCAGCTCAAGTTCGACGAGACGTACAACCTGCTGCCGGTCACCCAGGACGCCTTCACGGAGATGACCAGGGACGGGAAGCACGAGGACCTGAAGCAGTTCGCGGCCGGGCTGGGCAACGCCAGCTTCTACCCGTTCGGCGACCCGGCCTGGGTCGAGGTCAGCAATCAGATCAAGGCCGGGATCGGCGGGGCCGCGACGGGGGACGCCAAGCAGGTGCTGGAGGACCTGCAGCAGAAGGCGGTGAAGGAGGCGGCCCGGCTCCGCAAGTGAATCCGGGCCGCCGGGGGGTCAGAGGGTGATCGCGTAGGCCTTGCGCAGGGTCTCGTGGACCGTCCAGGTGGTGCGGTCCCCGGCGCGCAGCACCGCGCAGTCGCCCGGGCCGACGTGCAGGGTCGGGCCGCCGTCGATCTCGATGGTGGCCCGGCCGCTCAGCACCACGAACAGCTCGTCGGCCTCGACGTCGGTGACCACGCCCGGGGTGATCTGCCAGATGCCGCGCAGCTGGCGGCCGTCGGCGGACTCGGAGAGCACCCGGCCGGAGACCTCGGGGGTGCCGGAGACGATCTGGGCCGGGTCGAGCGGGTCCGGTTCGAGCTCGGCGGTGGGGATGTGCAGGACGAAGCTTTCGGTCATGCCCCGACGCTAGCCAGCCGGGCGGGGTGGCGCGGGGCGCACAGTGTGTCGGGTGTGCGGGGGAGAATGACACTCCGTAGTGGTGGCGCCGTCGTGGGTGGCGCCGTGCGGTGGCGGGCGGAGGCGGGCCGGGCATGGGCGGGCTGAGCGAACGGGACGTGGCGGTGCTGGAACTCGAAGGACGGCAGTGGCGGACGGCCGGGGCCAAGGAGCGGGCCGTCCGGGAGGAGCTGGGGCTCTCCAGCACGCGGTACTACCAGCTGCTGAACGCCCTGCTGGACCGGCCCGAGGCGCTCGCGCACGCGCCGGTGCTGGTGAACCGGCTGCGCCGGGTCCGGGCCGCCCGGCGCGCCGCCCGCTGACGCCTCGGCCGGGCGGGAGCGCCACCGGGGGGCATGGGTGGGTGCGTCGGCGGGCGGCGGCTGGGTATGGGTCCCGGCATGGGCCTTGAGGACACGGTGCAGCTGAGGACGGAAGCCGGGCGCAAGGGGCTGGAGGCGCTTCTCGCCTCGCCGCGCGAGGCGGTGGTGGCGCTGGACTTCGACGGGACGCTGGCGCCGATCGTGGCGGACCCGAGCCGGGCGCGGGCGCACCCCGGGGTGGCGGGGGCGCTGCGGGCGCTGGCCCCCCGGGTGCGATCGGTCGTGGTGGTGACGGGCCGGCCGGCCGGGCTGGCCGCCGAGTACGGCGGGTTCGCGGGGATCGACGGCCTGGTGGTGCTGGGCCACTACGGCGCCGAACGCTGGGAGGCCGGTGCGCTGACGGCGCCGGCGGTGCACCCGGGGGTGGCCGGTGCGCGGGCCGGCCTGGACGGGGTATTGGCCGGGGCCGGGGCGCCGGCCGGGACGTGGGTGGAGGACAAGGGGCGGTCGCTGGCGGTGCACACCCGGCGGACGGAGGCACCGGAGCAGGCCCTGGAGCTGCTGCGTGCGCCGGTGGAGGCGCTGGCCGCGGAGCACGGGCTGGTGGTGGAGCCGGGCCGGCTGGTGCTGGAGCTGCGGCCGCCGGGGGTGGACAAGGGGGCGGCGCTGCGCGGGTTCCTGGCGGAGCGGGACGCCCGGACGGTGCTGTACGCGGGTGACGACCTGGGGGACGTCGCGGCCTTCGCGGCGGTGGAGGAGCTGCGCGCGGAGGGCCTGGCCGGGCTGCTGGTGTGCAGCGGTGCGGTGGGCGACGCGCCGGTGAAGGAGCTCGCCGACCGGGCCGACGTGGTGGTCGAGGGCCCGGCCGGCGTGGTGGCACTGCTGGAGCGGCTGGCGGCGGAGCTACGGCCTGTCTGAGCCTGCGCAGGCTCGGCCGGGGGCGTCGGCTCAGCCGACGTCGTCGAGGGCGTTGAGCTGGTCGAGGAACCACTGCTGGGGCGGCAGCGCCGTCGCCGCGGCGGCGAGCCGCTTGGTGCGGTCGGCGCGCTCGTCGGCCGGCATGCCGAGCGCCGTGTGCAGGGCCTCGGCGGTGGCGATCACGTCGTACGGGTTGACCGTCAGCGCATCGTCGGCGAGTTCGGCGTGGGCGCCGGCCTCGCGGGAGAGGACGAGGGCGCAGCCGCGGTCGGAGACCACGGGCACCTCCTTGGCGACCAGGTTCATGCCGTCGCGGATCGGGTTGACCAGGGCGACGTCGGCCAGCCGGTAGGCGGCCAGCGAGCGCGGGAAGTCGTCGTTGACGTGCAGGATCAGCGGCTGCCAGGAGGGGGTGGCGAACTCGGCGTTGATCTCCTCGGCGAGCCGCCGGACCTGGGCGGTGTAGTCGCGGTACTCGGCCAGGTCGGTCCGGGACGGGTAGGCGAAGGCGATGTGCACCACCCGGTCCCGCCACTCGGGCCGGGTCCGCAGCAGGTGCCGGTAGGCCTGGAAGCCGCGGACGATGTTCTTGCTCAGCTCGGTGCGGTCGACCCGGACGACGGTGCGCCGGTCCCCGACGGCCGCGCGGAGGGCGGCGAGGCGTTCCTCGACGTCCGGGCGGTGGGCGCGCTCGCGCAGGAAGTCGGCGTCGGCGCCGAGCGCGTGGACGCCGAGGCGGGTGGTGCGGCCGGCGTGCGTGACGGTGAGCGCGGTGCGGTCGACGGTGGCGCCGAGGAGCTGCTCGCAGCAGTCGGCGAAGGCCAGGGCCCAGCGGCGGGTGAGGAAGCCGGCCCGGTCGGCGCCCAGGACGCCGGTGAGGACGGCCTCGGCGACGTCGTCGGGCAGCAGCCGGAAGTACTCGGGCGGCGCCCAGGGGGTGTGCGAGAAGTGGCCGGTCCGCAGATCGGGCCGGGCCGCGCGGAGCAGGGCCGGGGTCAGCGAGAGGTGGTAGTCCTGGACCAGGACGGCGGCGCCGGGGGCGGCCTCGGCGGCGAGCGCCTCGGCGAAGGCGGCGTTGTAGGCGGTGTAGGCCTGCCACTCGGCGCGGAAACCGGCGTCGAAGGCGGGTGCGGTGGGGGTGGCGTAGAGCAGGTGGTGGACGAACCAGAGGGTCGAGTTGGCCACGCCGTTGTAGGCGCGGGCGAAGGTCTCGGGATCTATGTCCAGCATCCGGACGGCTTGGCCGCCGACGTCGTGGCCGGCCCGGTCGAGCCGCCCGTCGGGTGCCTCCCGGGCGGCCCGGCGGTCGGCGTCGCCGAGGGCCGCGCAGACCCAGACGGCGTCCGGGTCGTCGATGGCGGAGAGCCCGGAGACCAGGCCGCCGCCGCCGCGGCGGAGGGTCAGCGTGCCGTCGTCCGCCGCGCTGAACGACACCGGACCCCGGTTGGAGGCCACCAGCACGGGGGCGGTGCCGGTCTGATTCGAACGCTCGGTCGTGAGATCGCCCATGGTGGGGATGTTGCCGTGGGTCCGCGGCCGCAAACCCCTCAGCGGGGGAGGTGCCGGGTCGCGTACTCGGGGACGGTGTGCATCGGGGGGCGTTCCAGGGCGGTGACCGGGTGGGTGTGGGCGGTGAAGGCGCGCGTTTCCGGGTCGCGGGTGAACTGGGTGAGCAGCGGGTGCACCAGGTCGGCGGAGGCCTTGAGCCGGTGGGTGCGGTCGAGCCGTTCGAGGGCGGTGCGGTAGATGGTGGCGGCCATCCGGCCGAGCGCCTGGCCGTCCTGGTGCCGGTGGTGGCGGACGCCGACGTCCACCTGGGCGAGGGCGTCCAGTCCGGCCGTCTCCAGGGCGTCGACCAGCAGGCCCAGCTCGACGCCGTAGCCGGTGGGGAAGGGGAGGCGTTCGAGCAGGGAGCGGCGGGCCGCGTACTCGCCGCCGAGCGGCTGGACGAAACCGGCGAGTTCCGGCCAGTGCAGGTTGAGCAGCGGGCGGGCGACCAGTTCGGTGACCCGGCCGCCGCCGGCGGGCACGACCGCCCCGTCCGTTTCGAGCGGCCGGTCGTACATCGCCTTGACCAGCTGGATGTCCGGTTCGGTGAGCAGCGGGCCGACGATGCCGGAGACGAAGGCGGGGTCGAACTCGCGCAGGTCGGCGTCGACGAAACAGACGATCTCGCCGCTGGTGACCAGCAGCGAGCGCCAGAGCACCTCGCCCTTGCCGGGGGCGGCGGGCAGCCGGGGCAGGATGTCGTCGCGGTGGACCACCCGGGCGCCGGCCGCGGCGGCCGCGGCGGCGGTGTCGTCGGCGGAGCCGGAGTCGACCACGACCAGTTCGTCGACCAGCGGCAGCCGGTCCATCAGCTCGCGGCGGATGGTGCGGACGATGTCGCCGACGGTGGCCTCCTCGTCCAGGGCGGGCAGGACGACGCTGACGGTGCCCGCGCGGCCGGCGGCCCGCTTGGCGTCCAGCAGGGTGCGCACCGGCCGGTCGGCCGCGCTCCACGAGCGGCGGCGGAGCCAGGACGCCGCCTGCGGGAGGAGCTCGGGTGTCGGGTCGGCGGGCACGGTTCTCTCCTCGGCGGGATCGGGATCGGGGGGTCGGGATCGGGTCGGGACGGGGTCTGAACGGGGTCGGGATCGGGGCTGGACGGGGTCGGGACCGGGGCGGGTCCGGGGTGGTGCGGAGGCGGGCCGGGAACGGGTGGGACGCGCCATCTCGCGTGGCGGACGGTCCCGTTCACGATCGACGCCTTCGGATACAGTCTTCGTACAGCGGTCGGACCTTCGCACGCCGGGGTCACCGTTGAGCATGACCACAACTTCACAGAGCTCATCCAGAGGGACTGAGGGAACGGCCCGTTGACGTCCCGGCAACCTTCTCGCGCGGCTGTCGTCAGGCCCCGGCGGGACAGGTGCCAATTCCGGCCTGTGGCGCGACCGCGCCATGGGGAAGATGAGGAGAGAGGCCTCGCCATCATGGCTATCGACACCGTCGCACCCGCAACCGTTGACCTCGGCCCCGCCGCCGCCCTGTCCTGTCGCGAGTGCGGTACCCGTTTCCCGCTCGGTCCGAGCTTCGCCTGCCTGGAGTGCTTCGGGCCGCTGGAGATCGCGTACGACTTCGGCGGCGAGGCCGCGGAGGAGCTGCGCAAGCGGATCGAGTCCGGTCCGGCATCGATCTGGCGGTACGCGCCGCTGCTGCCCGTCCCGGCCGACGTCGCCTCGAAGCCCAACCTGAACCCCGGCTGGACCCCGCTGGTGAAGGCGGACAACCTGGGCCGCGAGCTCGGGTTCACCGCCCAGCTGCACGTCAAGGACGACTCGGGCAACCCGACCCACTCGTTCAAGGACCGCGTGGTGGCCTGCGCGATCGAGGCGGCGCGGGCGTTCGGCTTCACCACGCTGTCCTGCTCCTCGACCGGCAACCTGGCCGGCGCGGTGGGCGCGGCGGCGGCCCGGGCCGGTTTCAAGTCCTGCGTGTTCATCCCGCACGACCTGGAGCAGGGCAAGGTCGTGATGGCCGGCGTCTACGGCGGCGAGCTGGTCGGCATCGAGGGCAACTACGACGACGTGAACCGCTTCTGCTCGGAGCTGATCGGCGACCCGGCCGGCGAGGGCTGGGGCTTCGTCAACGTCAACCTCCGCCCGTACTACGGCGAGGGTTCCAAGACGCTGGCGTACGAGATCTGCGAGCAGCTGGGCTGGCGCCTGCCGGAGCAGATCGTGATCCCGATCGCCTCGGGCTCGCAGCTGACGAAGATCGACAAGGGGCTGCAGGAGCTGATCAGGCTGGGCCTGGTCGAGGACCGGCCGTACAAGATCTTCGGCGCCCAGGCCGCGGGCTGCTCGCCGGTGTCGGCGGCGTTCAAGGCCGGTCACGACGTGATCCGGCCGGTCAAGCCGGACACCATCGCCAAGTCGCTGGCGATCGGCAACCCGGCCGACGGCCCGTACGTGCTGGACATCGCCCGCCGCACCGGCGGCGCGGTCGAGGACGTGACGGACGCCGAGGTGGTGGCCGCGATCAAGCTGCTGGCCCGCACCGAGGGCGTCTTCGCCGAGACCGCGGGCGGGGTGACCGTCGGCGTGCTGAAGAAGCTGGAGCTCAAGGTCGGCGGCAGCTGGGGAGCCAAGCGCCTCTCCGGCCAGCTCGGCGACGGCGTCGGCAACCTCTCGGTGACCACCGTCTCCGGCGCC